>NZ_JAWOQN010000389.1:0-768 GCF_033337395.1 Vibrio sp. YT-19(2023)
TTCGCTTCTTTGTAAGCCGCTTCTGCTTCATCCAGATCTTGTTGACTGATCGATTTCTTGGTAATCAATGCGCGGTAACGTTTAACGGTTGCAAACGTCGATTCTTCAGAAGCTTGCGCACGAATCAGCTCCGCTTCTGCACTAAGCAAATCCGCTTGAAATGAAGAGTCATCAATTTGGTACAACGACTGACCTTTTTCCACAACGCCACCCTCAACAAAGTTACGTTCTGAAATAATACCCGTTACCTGTGGGCGGACTTCCGCCTCTTTAAATGCACGGCTGCGGCCCGGCAACTCAACCGTCAAAGCTTGTCGAACAGGTTCAACCGTCAACACATTCACTTCGGTTGCGGGAGCGGCGCCACCACCTTGCTCAGTTCCTTCTTGGCTTGGTTGACATCCCGCCATAAACAGGCTCGATGCAATCAGCAGCGATAGCGTGGTTCTACGTCTCATGAAACATCTCTCTTATTTTGCAAGCCCTACAAATATCCAATTCAATGCGTTCTGAATGGCTCGATTATGATTAGTGGATATACATTTATCCCAAACAAATTACTTAGAATGATAATTACCCAGTGTTGTACATACAACAAAATTTACGTTTCTATACGCTTGTCGAATGCGTTTGTTGTAAAGGTGCAATAGAACTCTCAGATTTGAAGATATTGTGTTGGAAATCACACTTTTCTGTGTAGATCGGAAGAGCACACGTCTGAACTCTCAGATTTGAAGATATTGTGTTGGAAATCACACTTTTCTGTGT
>NZ_JAWOQN010000390.1:0-767 GCF_033337395.1 Vibrio sp. YT-19(2023)
CCCGAGTCGTAAGCAACGCCGATGATCGACTCTGGCGCAAACCAAGTGAGAGTCACAACGCCAACATAACCACCGATGATCATGTAATGAATTGGCCACCCTTTTAAGATACGCAGCACCCCAATCACAATCGCAACCCCAACAGAAAAAGCCACCGTGATCCGCAGGCCAACGCCATACTCCGTCATGGATTGTTCGGAATTAGGGATCATCCCGCCTTCAGCCGCCACCTCTGAGGCCTCTTCTGCAACAGCAGTCAATGCTGGCTCTGCGATAGTGGTTCCAAACCCCAAGCAAAACGCAAAAATCAATAACCAAAACACACTGCCCTTTCGAGCAAAGGCTTGTGCCATATTTTCGCCAATGGGGAACAAGCCGAGTTCTAGCCCGAAAATAAAAAACGTCAGGCCTAAAATGACCAACAACAAACCAAAAAGAATCGAGACCAAGTTAGGTAAAGGCTCTTGCAGAACCACCAATTGGAAGAAGGTAATAACAATCACAATAGGAAGAAGATCGCGGGCACTGTTAAACAGAGCGCGGAACAAAGCAGTGAGTGCTTCCATGCAAATCCTCCCTTTGACGAACAAGTTATTGGCTCTGAAAGCGAGACCTGTCCGGTGATATCCTTATCATCTACTCTCAGTGTGGCATAAATTTCTACTCACAAACGTGATCAACCTTATGTCACCACTAACATTTGGTTACATTTTCCTAATATGTGAACTGGATGAGCCACCACGAAAATTTATCTGAAAGATGGGAGC
>NZ_JAWOQN010000391.1:0-767 GCF_033337395.1 Vibrio sp. YT-19(2023)
TCGTTGATGCCACCAATAGCGACGATTGGTAAGGACGTGGTGTTCAACGCCATCTTCAAACCTTCAATACCCCAGTGTTTTTTGGTGTTGGTTTTGGTCGGCGTAGCGAAGATGGCACTCAAGCCGATGTAATCAATGGGCAGAGAATCCGCCTCTGCCAGTTGCTCTTCAGTCTCAATCGATAAGCCGAGAATCTTGTTTGGGCCAATCAATTGACGAGCGATCTCTGCTGGCATGTCTGACTGCCCGAGGTGAACACCATCGGCATCGACGGCAAGGGCAACATCAACACGATCATTGATGATTAACGGGACGCCAGTGCCTTCAAGGATCGTCTTCACGGCTTGAGCTCGTTCAATAAATGCACGAACGTCACCATGTTTTTCGCGCACCTGTACCATGGTGACCCCACCTTCTACCGCCTTTCTTACAACGTGTTTGAGAGTGGATAAATCTTGTTGGTCGTCGGTGACCAAATACAAACGATAGGCGTTCATTGTGTTTCCTTTCGCCTCCCACTTTCGTTGGAGTGAGAGGCGTTTAAAGCATTGAGAAGCGATTTATCTCACTTGTAATTTAAGACGTGTTGCCAGTGTTTCTTCATCCAGTTGGTAAAGCTCATCCAAAAGATGCACTTGCAAGCTACCTGGCCCTCGCGCTTGCTCAGCCGCAATTTCACCCACAACGCCAAGCACCGCTGCCGCAGCAAGGCCTGTTTCGTCGCCGATTGCTGCGATCGCGCCTGTCAGTGCGGTTAACGTGCAACC
>NZ_JAWOQN010000392.1:0-767 GCF_033337395.1 Vibrio sp. YT-19(2023)
GCCGAGCTTAACCATCGACGTAGCGGCTGGCTTGCCATTAATTCACTCTGCGACCTTGATTGCTACTCCCCTCAACACATTGATGGTGTTGGATAACGGCAAGAACGACAACCTTGGCGACTTAAAAGGCAAGAAAATCGGTATAGCTATCGCAGGTAACGAAGAGGCGACAATCGGCACCATGCTTGCGCA
Source organism: Vibrio sp. YT-19(2023) (assembly GCF_033337395.1). Taxonomy (NCBI): domain Bacteria; kingdom Pseudomonadati; phylum Pseudomonadota; class Gammaproteobacteria; order Vibrionales; family Vibrionaceae; genus Vibrio; species Vibrio sp. YT-19(2023). Next base: position 193 of record NZ_JAWOQN010000392.1, read on the forward strand.
GGAGAGCGTGAAGTTTTCTGACGTGCAAATCATCAACGTCGGTTGGGCACTCTCTTCCTCTCTCGCCTCAGGGAAAGTAGACGCCATTTGGGGCGGCTTGCGCAACTTCGAAACCAACCAACTTGCGCTAGAAGGCTACAAAGCCAAAGCCTTCTTCCCAGAAGAACACGGCGTACCAGCGTATGACGAACTGGTGTTTGTGGCGAATGCAAAAACCTACGACAAAGCGGCTATTAAAGCGTTCAACAAAGCGCTGGAGCAAGCGACCACTTACATCGTCAACCACCCTAAAGAGTCTTGGAAAGAGTTTGTCGCTTACTCACCAGACACGCTAAACAACGAGCTCAACCAACGCGCTTGGAATGACACGTTAACTCGTTTCGCGCTTCGCCCATCGGCAGTTGACCTAAAACGCTACGACGATTACGCCGAGTTCATGTATTCACAAAAAATCATCGAAACGCTACCAAAAGCGAAAGATTACGTACCGAGCTTTGACTAATTACGAGGCTGCCCCATTATGAAATACCAAGATTTGATCGACGCTTGCCGCCAAGATTGGCAAGAATACACTG
>NZ_JAWOQN010000393.1:0-767 GCF_033337395.1 Vibrio sp. YT-19(2023)
CGTTTTCATGCCGAGTGACAGCAAGTTCTTTTTGCCACTCGGCATAAGTAGCAGTTTTTGTTGAATGGCTTGAAACATTCTATTTCTCTAACTGTAAATGTTGTTTAGAGCGAGGCGTTGTTTTTCTTCACTGAACGTCTCATTCAACTCGGTGGTGTATTGGCGAAAATCAATGTCGTCATAGTGATTGATGCAATGTGTCATTTGCTTTGCCATGTCTTCCGGTGTTTGCGCCAAAAAAGGAGAGTTGAGATCTTTTGTGGCACCAATGGAACGAATCACCATAGGGAGGTGCAGCTTCGCGGCTTCTAGAATCGTTAAAGGCATACCTTCCCATGCGGCGGTATGTAAATAGAGATCGGAGGCCTGCAGTTTCTTAACCACTTCATCTCGAGGAAGCATACCCGTTACTTGTACGTCTTCGGCTCTTAACGCTTGCTCTAGCTCTCTGTCTCCTCCTCCAATCCAAGTAATGTCTAATTGGCGATTGAGTGCAAATCGATTCAAGCAACGGAGTGTGTTAAGTAAAAATTGAGGGTCTTTCTGTGGTGCGACACGCCCTAAAACAACAATGTTCAATGCAGCTTGATGGTCTCGGCGGACACGCGTCGCACTTTGATAAGAAACGTAGTTGTTCAGCAGTTCCGCTCGTTTTGCTCCAATGCTAATGGCTAAATCACATTCGCGCTGACTGCAGCCTGCCACTACGTCAATTTTGTTGAGCATCACCTTTTCTAAAGCTTTGTATAGTTGGCGAGCGAAGCCTG
>NZ_JAWOQN010000394.1:0-766 GCF_033337395.1 Vibrio sp. YT-19(2023)
TGAAATTTTAGTTGATGCCTTGTTGGCGACAGAAGACCGAGACTTCTATCAGCATGATGGTGTTTCACCATTGGCTATTGCCCGTGCTTTAGTGGCGAACATCAAAGCGGGTCGCACCGTTCAAGGTGGCAGTACCTTAACGCAGCAGCTAGCGAAAAACTTATTTCTAACCCGTGATAAAACGCTGTGGCGTAAGGTGCGCGAAGCTTATATTGCGCTTATTCTTGATTACCGTTACAGCAAAGACCGCATTTTAGAAGCCTACCTCAATGAAGTGTATTTGGGTCAAAGCGGCGGCGAAGCGATCCACGGTTTTGGCTTAGCATCACGCTACTACTTTGGGCAGCCAATCCAAGAGTTGCGAATTGATCAACTTGCGATGCTGGTGGGCATGGTGAAAGGACCGTCGTACTACAATCCTGTTCGCTATCCTGAGCGCACTAAAGAGCGTCGAGACTTGGTGCTTCGATTACTGATGCAACAAAACATGCTCACATCGCAGCAATATGAACAAGCTGTGAGACGAACTCTTGATACACAAAGCAAACCACGAATTGCGAGCCGTCAGCCTGCATACTTCCAGCAATTGAATATCGAGCTGAAAGAGAAGGTCGGTGATCGCTTCAAGGCTGAAACTGGTCTGCGCGTGTTTACGTCTCTCGATCCTGTCTCTCAAAGTAAAATGGAGCAGGCTATCGCGAAGAAAATACCGGATTTAGCGAAGCGAGGCGGCAAAGAACTCGAAGCTGCTGCCGTGGCTGTTGAT
>NZ_JAWOQN010000395.1:0-765 GCF_033337395.1 Vibrio sp. YT-19(2023)
TAGTGGATCGGTCGTGCATACGGCATATACCGAAAGTGAAGTTGAACAACTCTGTCAGCAGGCGGGGTTGGAAGTGGTTTCCCTAGAAAATGTGATTGGTTACGTATCTGGTGTTGGTTATGTGTGTCGATACTTGATGCTAGAGCTGAAAAAGTCACACCGCTGAAATAAGTAACAAACAAGGACTGTTTTTGAAAACACAAGATTTAACCGAGTTCGGGTCGGGCATTGAATACGATGCCCAATACGAGCAGCATTACCATTACGACATTGCTTTCATCACAAGGTTAATCGAAGAAACCAATGCTCGAAGTGTACTGGATGTCTGTTGTGGTTCCGGCATTGTCACGATTCCAGTCTCTGAGCAACTCAACGAAGCCATTGGCATTGATATTTCTGAAGGGATGCTCAAACACGCAAAGGACAAAGCCAAAAGTAGGAGTAACTTACGTTTTCTTCATCTCGACGCAACCCAGTTTTCGTTAGGTAAGAAGTTTGACCTAGCCATAATGACAGGGAATGCATTCCAAGCCTTTTTAAGTGACGACATGCTGGCAGGCGCACTGAGCTCAATATCAAAGCACCTAGAAAAAGGTGGGCGATTTGTCTTCGATACGCGGTTACCAACGCCAGAGAATCTAGAATTGGATCATGAGATGGCGCTGTGGCAAACCTATGTTTCTCCAACCTATGGTGAAGTGAATTATTTCGGTATGAAGGCCGAGTATGACTTGCAAACGTCCATCATGTATTTGAACAAAGAGC
>NZ_JAWOQN010000396.1:0-765 GCF_033337395.1 Vibrio sp. YT-19(2023)
ATTTTCCCTTGGTATGGTCCAGGAGAACCCATTTTATGGTGGAGTCCTTCGCCACGTGCGGTGTTTGATCCTTTAACGTTTAAGCCATCAAAAAGTCTTAAAAAGATTCAGCGCAAGCATCAATATAAAGTCACTATAAATCCAGCGACTGAGCGCGTCATTCAACTTTGCTCGTCTACCCGGCCAGCAGATGAAACATGGCTGAATGAAGAGATGCAAGCGGCTTATATTCAGCTATCCAACCTAGGGCATTGCCACTCAGTAGAAGTATGTCATGACAACACGCTTGTTGGCGGTTTATACGGCATTAGCGTGGGTCAACTTTTTTGTGGTGAGTCCATGTTCAGTTTGAAAGACAACGCATCAAAAATCGCATTGTGGTATTTGTGCACGCATCTGGCGTCAAAGCATGGTCAATTAATAGATTGTCAGGTGATGAACCCGCACTTGGCATCCCTCGGCGCATTTGAACTTGACCGAGACGAGTTCATACAAAAGCTACTATCTTTAAGAGAAAAGCAAACGGCTTCTGACACCTTTACGCCCCAAGTTTTGCAGGATTCAGAATCATGAGCACAGATCTACAACCCATTCGAATTGGGTTAACCAACAACCATCCTTGTAGCTATTTACCGGAGCGACAAGAGCGTGTTGCGGTGGCATTGGACGCTGAATTACATACTGAACAAAACTATCAACTATTGATGGCTAATGGCTTTCGTCGCAGCGGAGATACGATATACAAACCACATTGCGAGCGTTGCC
>NZ_JAWOQN010000397.1:0-762 GCF_033337395.1 Vibrio sp. YT-19(2023)
TCGCGTTCGCCGTTGATACATTAAAACGCAAAGGCTACCCACGAGAGCAGTTCTCGACGTTAAAAGAAGTGTTTCCAAAAGACGATTTAATCTCCTCGCCATTGGCGGAAAGAGCGCGTTTGGTTTACGCAAAATCGCAAGAGTTGTCATCAACGCTATCGCAAATTGATGGTGTGCTGGTGGCGCGAGTCCACGTGGTACTCGAAGATCAAGATCTTCGCCCAGGCGAGCGTCCGACTCCTGCTTCGGCATCGGTGTTTATTAAACATGCTGCCGATGTGGCATTGGACTCTTACGTGCCTCAAATCAAATTGTTGGTGAACAACAGTATTGAAGGGCTGAATTACGACCGCATTAGTGTCGTGATGGTGCCATCTTCGGAGGTGCGAGTGACGACTCAAAGCAACCAATTTAAAAGCATTTTGTCGGTGCAAGTTACCAAAGAAACGGCGAACCATCTCATCGGGATTTTAGTGTTTATGGTACTGCTATTGATTGGCTCGAATGTCGCGACGTTCACGTGGTGCCGCAGGAGCGCAAAGCGTGGTTAAACCTGAAACACCGATGGCTCAGGTGCTGCATCAGTTCAACTACTGCCCATGTCAGTACCTAGAGCAAAACTGGATCGTGCCAAAACAGCCTTGGCTTCTTAATTTGGATGGCTGGCGAGATAACCCAAACTTCAACCTTTGGTGTTTAGAAGAGTGGGCGCTTGCGCCTGTGCCAGAAACGGCTTTTAACAAGCCACACCATAGCTTGGCT
>NZ_JAWOQN010000398.1:0-762 GCF_033337395.1 Vibrio sp. YT-19(2023)
CGTGTTGGTATCCAGCAGTGATGCGCCTTTTAAATTCAATACCATGCAAGACATCAAAGGTCGTTCCATCGTGTTGCTGCTAGGCTTCGACTACCCAAACTTAATGCCGTTTTTTGAAGATAAAACCGTCAACGAGATGCGCGTTAAAGATTACGACGCCGCATATCGCGTAATTCAGAGAACGCCAGGCGATACGGCGTTTGTCGAGATGGAATCGCGGGTGATGTACAACTTAAAACGTCTGGAACTGCCACTCGAACAATTTGAGATTCAATCTTTTAGCGCTGTGATCCCCGACTATTCGATCTATCTGGCCTTTTCTCCAGAGATGAAACCTGAAGTACAACACTTTATTAATCAACGCCTGTCGGATCTAAAAGCCTCGGGAGAGATCGATAACATCGTCAAACACTATCTTTAACGCGCCTAGCCCTTTTACTGGTGCAGCTTTTGAGATCCCCACTAAAACGCCAGCCTTCTCAAGCTGGCGTTTTTGTCTATTCGATTTGATACCCGCCAGAAACGATCATTCCGTTTGATCAACAAAATGGGGATCAAACATGTGCCCTAATTTGTTTGCTTTGGTTTTTAGATAGTGTTGGTTGCTTGGATTGCGACCTTCTTGCAGTGGCACACGCTCAACGACATTGATGTGCGCGTTTTTCAAAGCCGCAAGCTTACGGGGGTTGTTGGTCATCAGACGCACTTCGTCAATCCCTAAATGCTCTAACATCCCTTTGCAAAATGCATAGTCTCGCATAT
>NZ_JAWOQN010000039.1:0-41133 GCF_033337395.1 Vibrio sp. YT-19(2023)
TCAGAAGTGAAACGAAATAGCGCCGATGGTAGTGTGGGGCTTCCCCATGTGAGAGTAGGACATCGCCAGGCTTTAAATTTAAGAAGCCCGCTCGAAAGAGCGGGCTTTTTTGCATCTATAGAGTTTTAAAATTAGCTCACTTTATACCTAAAAAGTGTTCATCTAAGGTGCGATATACTTGCTCTCTGCAACCTTCCAAAAGGCTTTAACAAGCGGATTCTCCAGCTGAGTTTTGTTGCAGCAAACACCAAGTTTAAAAGGTTTAATTGGTAAGACTTTTAAACGATTTATCTTTTCTCTTACCGGACTGTTGTTGATTACAACATCAGGTGCGATACCTACTCCACACCCCAATGCAACCATACTTACGATGGCTTCATGTCCGGAGGTTTGTGCGTAGATCTTTGGCTTTATTTTCATTTGTTTGAGCCAAGTATTGGCCCTGTCCCTTGCCGTTCCTGCTTCTGGGAGTATGAATGGAATGACCGACCAGTCTGGTTTTTCTTTTTGTAGCTCTTCAGCAAACGCACTAACCCCAACAGGTACGATGACAGAAAGTGGGATTTCACTGATCGTTTCAAATGCGATTTTATTTGGCATCTGTTCTGACTTGGCTGATATGGCAATATCGGCTTCATCTGCTAGTATTTTGTCGATCGCTTGAGCTGGATCGCCGGTTGATAGTTTGAACTCAATGAAAGGGTTCTGAATACGAAAGTCAGAGATTAGCTCCGGAAGATGGCTGTAGCTTGCAGTAACAGAACAAAAGAGACGGATTTCTCCTTTCAATTCATCCTCGGTTCCCTTCAGGTGACTCTGATACTGCTGCCATTCGCCAAGAATCTTTAAGGCTACTGGGACTAGCTTTTTACCTTGGATAGTTAAATCAACGCTACGGTTGTCGCGTAAAAACAATTGTTGGCTGGTTTCCTCCTCTAATTTTTGTATCTGTCGGCTTAAGGCTGAAGGGCTAATATGCATTGCCGCTGCGGTCTTGGCGAAACTTTTACTCTCACAGAGATGAATGAAAAGTTGCAGGCTTTTGATATTCATTAAATTTTCATTTCCATGTTGCATAAATTGCAATAACTAATTGTGAATATATCACTTTAAGCAATCTCATGTCTGTTTTAGTATGAAGTTATTCGGTAAGGCAATTACTGACCTCAATGGAAGAATCTCAAAGGAGCACCCAGATGGCTAATTATTTCAATACCCTAAACTTGCGCGAGCAGTTGGACCAATTAGGTCGTTGTCGTTTTATGGACCGCAGTGAGTTCGCTTCAGAAGCGGATTATCTGAAAGGTAAGAAAGTAGTCATTGTAGGTTGTGGTGCTCAAGGTCTTAACCAAGGTCTGAACATGCGCGACTCTGGTCTAGACGTTGCTTATGCGCTTCGCCAAGCCGCGATTGATGAGCAACGCCAGTCATTCAAAAACGCAAAAGACAACGGTTTTGAGGTAGGTAGCTACGAAACGCTAATTCCACAAGCTGATCTAGTAGTAAACCTTACTCCAGATAAGCAGCACACAAACGTTGTTGAGACGGTAATGCCGTTGATGAAAGAAGGCGCAGCACTAGGTTACTCTCACGGTTTCAACGTTGTTGAAGAAGGCATGCAAATCCGTAAAGACCTAACGGTAGTAATGGTTGCACCTAAATGTCCAGGTACGGAAGTTCGTGAAGAATACAAGCGCGGTTTCGGTGTACCGACTCTTATCGCTGTTCACCCAGAGAACGACCCAAAAGGTGAAGGTTGGGATATCGCGAAAGCTTGGGCTGCAGCAACAGGCGGTCACCGTGCAGGCTGTCTAGAGTCTTCTTTTGTTGCTGAGGTGAAATCTGACCTAATGGGTGAGCAAACTATCCTTTGTGGCATGCTACAGGCTGGCTCTATCGTATGTTACGAGAAGATGATTGCTGATGGTATCGATCCTGGCTACGCTGGTAAGCTTCTTCAATACGGTTGGGAAACCATCACTGAAGCACTGAAGTTTGGTGGTATCACTCACATGATGGATCGCCTAACTAACCCTGCAAAAGTGAAAGCATTTGAGCTTTCTGAAGAGCTAAAAGAACTGATGCGTCCGCTATACAACAAGCACATGGATGACATCATCACCGGTCACTTCTCTAGCACTATGATGGCTGACTGGGCAAACGACGATGCAAATCTACTAGGCTGGCGTGCAGAAACAGGTGAAACTGCTTTCGAAAACTACCCAGAAACTGACGTAGAAATCTCTGAGCAAGAGTACTTCGATAACGGTATCTTGATGGTTGCTATGGTTCGTGCGGGTGTTGAGCTAGCATTCGAAGCGATGACGGCATCTGGCATCATCGATGAGTCTGCTTACTACGAGTCTCTACACGAGCTGCCACTTATCGCAAACACTATCGCACGTAAGCGTTTATACGAGATGAACGTGGTTATCTCAGACACTGCGGAATACGGTAACTACCTGTTCGCTAACGTAGCAACGCCGCTTCTACGTGAGAAGTTTATGCCAGCCGTAAATACTGACGTAATTGGTAAAGGTTTAGGTGAAACGTCTAACCAAGTGGATAACGCGACTCTTATCGCTGTGAATGAAACAATCCGTAACCACCCTGTAGAGTACATCGGTGAAGAGCTACGTGGTTACATGACTGATATGAAGCGTATCGCGGTGGGCGGCTAAATGACTCCATTTCGGTGTCGAAGGTGCTCGTTTACTATCGTAAAGTCCGCGCCTTCTCCTAGAAATGAAACCTTAATACAGCGTAATTTACTTAGTCTCAAGTAACGCAGTAGATAAACTCCAGGCAGACTGGAGTGATAGATACAAAATAAAACACAACATCTAATCAAAAGGCTTGGTCGCCGTTGACCAAGCCTTTTTGTTTTTAGCCGATTTATCTGCGCGCCGATAAGAAAAACGCTCCTTTGTGAGGAGCGCTTTGATACTTATTTTTCAGCAAGCTTTTCTTCAAGTTGCGCCAACTTCTGTTCCATTTCTGTTAGCTTTTGACGTGTACGTAGTAAAACTTGAGTTTGAACATCAAACTCTTCGCGACTTACAACATCTAGCTTGTTTAGCTGGCCTTGGATTACTTGACGAACTTTCTGATCGACATCAGAGCCCAACTCTTTTACAGGTTGAGGCATTGAGTCGTGAATCTGTTTAGCAATTTGCTCTAATTTCTTTGGGTCAAACATAGTGGCTAAAACTCCTTTTGATTTGTCCTCATTTTAAGTAAATGATACGTGAAAGTCGCCATTTAGATGGCAAAAAAGAGAGCGGCAATAAAAAAGGCCACCGAAGTGACCTTTTTGAATGCCTTAATAGCTTATCTGTTATCCGCTAATTCACGATGAGCTGCTTTCGCTTCGTCAACTCGCGCTAACTTCTCCAAGTCTTTGTCTTCAACAAATACTGGCAGAGGTTTGTGTTTTTCAGCTAGGTAGCTGTAAATCACAGGTAGCACGAATAGTGTGAACAGTGTACCGATTGCAAGGCCAGCAACGATGACGATACCGATACTGAAACGTTGCGCGGCACCTGCACCTGTTGCGTACATCAGCGGGATCAGACCTGCGATCATCGCTGCAGTGGTCATTAGGATAGGGCGAAGACGCACTTTCGCAGCTTCCATCACCGCATCAATACGAGACAGTTTATTATGTAACTGCTCTTCTTTGGCGACTTCACAGATCAAGATACCGTGCTTGGTTATTAGGCCGACCAGCGTTATCAAACCAACCTGCGAGTAGATGTTCATCGAGGCCGTACCCCAGGCCAATGCGATCAAGGCACCACATATTGCCAGAGGTACAGATACCATGATGACAATAGGATCGCGGAGTGATTCAAATTGAATCGCCAGAACGAGGAAGATGATCGCAAGTGCAAGACCGAAGGTTGCATACAAGGCACTACCTTCCGTTACAAACTGACGAGATTCGCCCATGTAATCGTGGTTATAGCCTGCAGGCAGCTTGGTTTGTGCAATATTCTCAAACCAGTCGATTGCGTCACCCATAGCAACACTAGGCGATGGTACTGCACCCACAGTCGCTGAGTTTAGCTGGTTGAAGTGTGGCAAAGAGCGAGGCTCAGCCACCACATCGATAGTAATCAGACTGCCTAATGGAACCGCTTTACCATCCACAGAGCGTACATAGTAGTTCTTCATCGATTCTGGGTTTAGACGCCATTTACGCTCAACTTGAGGAATCACCTCATACGAGCGGCCATTCAGGTCGATTCGGTTTACATAGCCATCTGCCATCATCGTGCTGAGGGTGATGCCAATGTCTTGCATAGTCACACCGTAGGCACCCGCTTTGTCTTTATCGATCTTGATCTTCATCGTTGCTGAATCGTAGTTCAAATCCAGGTCGGAATAGACAAACATTGGGCTACTTGCAACATCGGTTAGAATATCGCTAGCGATAGTAAACAAGCTCTCGAAGCTATTTGGTGTTGTAATTACAAACTGAACAGGTAGACCTGAGCCTGCACCTGGAAGCTCTGGCATTTGGAATGCAGTGACAGACATACCAGGTACACTTGATACTAGGCCACCCACACGTTTCGTGATTTCAGATTGGCTTGCCTCTCGTTCACTCCAAGGCTTCAATGTTGCTAGGCCAAACGCTTGGTTTGAGTTTGGTACACCATTAAAGACCTGCGCGTATTCCACCTCCGGTTGATCTGAGAGTATTTGGTTTACGTCATCCATGGTATTTTGGATATAGTCCAAGTTCGCGTTTGATGGGGCGGTACCCATCAGCATGACCACACCTTTATCTTCAGATGGTGCTAGTTCGCTAGGAATAAACTTGAACAAGACCGGTAAGCTTGCAAATACAATGATTGCAAACGCAATAACAACCGGACGATGAGCCATTACCGCTTTCAACATGCCTTCGTAACGAGTGGTCATGCCATCAAGGATATGGTGAACTTTTTGCTCAAACTTGCTTGGCTTCTCGTTCGCCTTCAGCATCTTCGAACACATCATTGGTGATAGTGTCAAAGCGATGATGCCGGATACGAATACTGAACCTGCCAGTGTCAAAGCGAACTCTTTGAACAATGAACCGGTGATACCACCCATCAATGCGATCGGTGCGTACACTGCACCTAGCGTCAATGTCATCGCGATAACTGGAACCGCAATTTCACGTGTACCAATGATTGCAGCTCGGAATGGTGATTCCCCTTCTTTGATGTGACGGTCAACGTTTTCTAGTACAACGATCGCGTCATCCACCACCAGACCGATGGCAAGCACCATCGCCAGTAGCGTCATCAAGTTCCAAGAGAAACCCATTGCCTGCATCACCATTGCCACACCAATCAATGAAAGTGGAATGGTCACGATAGGAATGATTACCGCGCGGAATGAACCTAGGAACAGTGTGATAACCACAAGTACGATTACTGCTGCTTCAAGAATCGTTTTCACTACTTCGTGAATCGATTCGTTGATGGCGATAGTTGAGTCGTACATTACGTTCATTTTGATGTTACTTGGTAGGTTGCGCTCAAGCTGAGGCAACAGTTCAAGTACGTCTGCTGCAATGTTGATTGGGTTAGCACTTGGCGCTGCGTTGATCGCCGCAACCACAGCTTCTTGACCGTTTGCACTTGCGCGATAAACGTCGTGACTCTTCTCTAGCGTTACTTTAGCGATATCACCTAGGCGGATGACATCCCCTTCACCAGTTTTCACGACCAATGCTTCAAGTTCAGCAACGTTTGATACCTGAGTATCTGCGCTACCGTTATAAAGCACGAACTCACCCGTCGCTTGACCGGTTGCAGATTGGTAGTTGTTGGCGTTAAGAACGCTCATCACATCGGTTGCGGTAAGCTTCAAAGCGCCCATTTTGGCAGGATCTAACCATACGCGCAGTGCGTACTTCATACCACCATACAGGTCAACTTTGGACACACCGTTTACGGTGAACAACTGCGGGTTGATTACACGCTCAAGGTAGTCAGTGATCTGGCTTGAAGATAACTCGTCACTCGTAAAGCCGATGTACAGTACCGCCGTTGTCGAACCTGTCGACATGGTTACGGTTGGGTCTTCGGCTTCTTTTGGTAGCTGTGAACGTACCGAGTTGGTTTTCGCCAGAATGTCAGACAACGCCGCATTTGGATCAGTATTCAACTTCATGTTGACAGTAATGGTCGATTTACCTAGTACCGATTGCGAAGTCATGTAATCAATATTATCGGCTTGCGCTACCGCTTGCTCCAATGGCTGAGTAATAAAGCCTTGGATCAAGTTGGCACTTGCACCGTAGTAACTGGTGGTCACGGTGACCACCGTATTCGTCATTTCAGGGTATTCACGAACCTGCATTTTGAACACCGCTTGCAAACCAAGCAATGCAATCAAAAAGCTGATCGATACCGCTAAAACTGGACGTTTTATAAAAACATCTGTAAAGCGCATGATGCCTCCAACTTAAAGCATTGGTGTTTCAGCAGGTGGGGTAGTTGCATCGCTTTCGACAATGCTTACTTTCGCATGGTTACTCAAACGGACTTGACCCGATGTCACCACTACATCACCTGGCTTCACGCCTTCTAGAATGTGTGCGATATCTTTAGAGCGTTCGCCAACTTTTACCACATGCTGCTTAACGCGTTTTTCGCCATCTTCTTCTGTTACGATGTAAACATTGTCGCCATACAGCGTAAATGTGATCGCGGTTTGAGGTAGAGTGACCTGATTTTCTAATTTAGGCAGAATGATGTTTGCACGCGCGAACATACCACTACGCAGTTTGCCGTCACTGTTAGGGATATCCGCTTGAACTTGAATCAAACCACTTTGTACGTTTACAGCTGGTTCAATCGCAGAAATAGACCCTTTGAAAGGTTGGTCTGGATAAGCGTCAACAAAGATATCCACTTCTTGATCGATATTGATACGTGAAATATCGGTTTGTGGCACGGTGAAGCGCAAGCGCATCACGCTGGTATCTTCAAGGCGAACAATGTCGGTGCCCGCCTGTAGGTACTGACCGAGGTACACGTTACGAATACCTACCACACCATCAAATGGCGCTTTGATTTCGCGTCGGTCGATGGTCGCTTTCAGGCTTTCAATGTCTGCTTTTAAGGAGAAGTAGTTTGCTTCTGCTTCGTCATACGCTTCTTTAGAAATAGAGCCTTTTTTGAATAGGCCTTGGTAGCGTTTGTATTTCGCTTCTGCCGCTGGCAACTTAGCTTGCGAGCTCTTCAAATTTGCTTTTTCGACTTCAGAATCAAGCAGCACTAATGGCTGACCCGATTTAACTTGAGTACCGGAATCAAATGCGATTTTATCGATAACACCGCTGGTCTCATTTGCTACCGTCACGCCTTGGTTTGGCTCGATAAAACCAATTGCTTCGATGACTGGTACCCAATCCACCGCTTGCACTTCTGTCACGGTTACTGGGAACTCAGGTTCAGGACGGTTTGCCATGTATTCAGCGATCTTTTGTTGCTTAAATAAATTGAAACCTATCACGCTGCCGAACAAGAGAACGGCGATAAGTAACATAAAGAAAGTCCACTTTTTCATTCTATTAAGAACTCCAAGTTAGTGTTTAATAATTGCATCCCAACTGGCTTCAATAGCGGCCTCTAATGCCGTCTTATCCAGTTGATAAAATCCCAAAGCGTGTTTCCGAGCAAGTGCAACACTTGCCTCAAAACTTAATCCAGAAAGTACTTCGTTATCGAGAAGCTTGAATACTCCCTCGTCTTTACCCTGATTAAAAAGAAGATCTACTTGGGCAAACATTTGTCTCTCAAGTTCCCGAGCTTTGCTACTATTTGAACAGGGTAAAGATTCATATTGGACTCGGTTGCTGATCGCACTTAAGTTCGAGCTCGCTAGATTCCAAATATTGAGCCACATGGTTCGATAACGCTGTTTTAAAGGCATCTCTTCACTAACACCTAGTTGCACCGCAGTAGCAACACGCTTAGCAACGTTAAGGCGTAGTTCCTCTAAAAGATGTTCTTTATCTGAGAAATAACGGTAAATCGTCCCTGCTGCGACACCTGCCTCATTGGCGAGCTTTTGCATGGAAAGCCCTTGAAAACCAGATTCAGCAATGAGTTGTTCAGCAGCGACTAAGATTTGTTCTCGTTTATCTACAGCAGGGTTATCCTTCATAATGTCACCCTTTAATGAATGAACGTTCATTCATTATAGCTTAAATACCCGCCATTTATGCAACAGAATATTGCACTTAATTGGTGTAAAAATTACAAGAAATCAGCATAGCTTTCACGAGGCCACCCCTTTATCATAGGCGCCACATTCATCACCCGCAGAGAATTTCTATGAAGCTGAACCCTAGTCAAGATGAAGCCGTGAAATACGTGTCTGGTCCATGCCTAGTGCTAGCTGGTGCTGGCTCGGGCAAAACTCGTGTTATTACCAATAAAATCGCTTATCTGGTTCAGCAATGTGGTTACAAAGCGCGTAACATTGCGGCGGTGACGTTTACCAACAAAGCAGCACGTGAAATGAAGGAGCGTGTAGGTCAAACGCTAGGGAAAGGTGAGTCTAAAGGTTTGATGGTATCAACATTCCACACTTTAGGATTGAACATCATCAAGCGTGAGTACAAGCATTTAGGGTTGAAAGCGGGCTTCTCACTGTTTGATGACCAAGACCAGCTAGCTCTGCTCAAAGAGCTTACTGAAAAGCAGCTTGATGGTGATAAAGATCTGCTACGTCAGCTTCTGAGTTGTATTTCCAACTGGAAAAACGACATGTTGACGCCAGAGCAAGCCAAAGCGCGTGCGCAAGGTGAACAGCAACAATTGTTTGCGTTCTGTTTTGATATGTACCAAAAGCAAATGAAAGCCTATAACGCGCTTGATTTTGATGACCTAATTTTGATGCCCGTTTTACTCTTACGTAATCATGAAGACGTTCGTCAGCGTTGGCAGAATCGTATCCGTTACCTACTGGTTGACGAGTATCAAGATACCAACACGAGTCAGTATGAGCTGGTCAAATTAATTGTCGGAGAACGTGGACGATTGACGGTTGTAGGGGATGACGATCAGTCTATTTATTCATGGCGTGGTGCGAAACCTCAGAACCTCGTGTTGCTGGGTGAAGATTATCCGAATTTGCGTTTGATTAAGCTAGAGCAAAACTACCGTTCAACGAGTCGAATCCTGCGTGCGGCCAACATTTTGATAGCTAACAACCCTCACGTCTATGAGAAGTCCTTGTTCTCTGAAATTCCTGACGGTGAAAAACTCAAAGTGTTGTTGGCTAAAAATGAAGAGCACGAAGCAGAGCGCGTAACGGGTGAACTAATTGCGCATAAGTTCCTAAACCGTACCGAATATAAAGATTATGCGATTCTATATCGTGGTAACCACCAATCACGTTTGATTGAAAAGTCTCTGATGCAAAACCGTGTACCGTATAAAATTTCTGGCGGCACCTCGTTTTTTGCGCGCGCAGAGATTAAAGACATCATGGCGTATTTGCGCGTTTTGGTTAATCCGGATGACGACAATGCATTTTTGCGCATTGTGAATACTCCACGACGTGAAATTGGCCCAGTGACGTTAGAGAAGTTAGGCAGTTATGCCAATATGCGAGGCAAGAGCCTGTTTGAGTCGAGCTTTGAAATGGGGCTCGAACAGCACCTAACGGGACGTGGCCTAGAAAACCTGCGTCGTTTCACCCAATGGCTAGTGGCGATTGCTGATCAAGCTGAGCGTGGTGATACCGTCGAAGCGGTTCGTTCGCTAGTTCGTGATATCCATTATGAAGATTGGCTATACGAAACTTCAGCAAGTCCGAAAGCCGCTGAAATGAGAATGAAGAACGTTTCTGACCTTTATTCCTGGATAGTGGCGGACCTAGAGGGTGACAACTACGATCAAGAAGAGAAAACGTTAAAAGAAGTCGTTCAACGTTTGACCTTGCGTGACATGATGGAGCGCGGTGAAGAAGATGAAGACAGTGATGCAGTACAACTGATGACCTTGCACGCATCAAAAGGCCTTGAGTTCCCATATGTATACTTAATTGGGTCCGAAGAAGGTATTTTACCGCACCAAACCAGTATTGATGAAGATAACGTGGAAGAAGAGCGTCGCCTGATGTACGTTGGTATTACTCGAGCGCAACGTGAACTGACTTTCACTATGTGCAAAGAGCGTCGGCAGTTTGGCGAGTTGATCAAACCTACTCAAAGCCGCTTTTTGGATGAGTTGCCATTTGATGACGTTGAATGGGAAGTAAACAAAAAGCCAGTATCAGCAGAAGAGCGTATGGCGAAAGGTCAAGCACACATTGCCAATATTCGAGCAATGTTTAAGAAGTAAAGTAACCTTGTTCTCACTGACTAAAAACAAAAAGACTTGCCAACTGGCAAGCCTTTTTCGTTGATGTCTTTACTTATAGACCTTCAATCATGTGGTCAATTGCTGCGATGATTTCATCGTCAGAACAGTCCATACAGGTTCCTTTGGCTGGCATCGCATTGAAGCCTTCTAATGCGTGCTTCACTAACGTATCTTTGCCTTGTGCAATACGTGGTGCCCAATCATCGGCATTACCTGTTTTAGGTGCGCCGTTTACACCAGATGCGTGACAAGCAATACAAAAAGTACCATAAACTGTGGCGCCATCACGTGGACCGGTTGGTTCTTCTTTCACTGGCTCAGAACCTGCTAGATAAACATCACCGACAGGTTGGATGCGTTCTGCGATCGCATCGTATTCAGTTTGGCTGATGTCAGAAGCTAAAGCTGCCGTAGAAAACGTTAAGGCAGCGAACAAAACGCTAATCATTTGTCGAGACATATCCATTAAACCCACTTCACATTCCCGAGGTAAGTGACTTACCTATTTATATAGTTAGAGTATTAATGCCGAGCAGAGAAATCATTAAATTCCACTGAATGGCATAGAATGATTAGACAACTTGGTTGCAGCTGTTAAATCAATGTAAATAATGGGTGATTATATCCCGATAACTTGTTGCAATAAACAACAAGTTATCCATGACAGGGCGTGAATCACATCAAAAATCCACTTTAACGGAAGATAACTGTCGAAAAAGAGACCAAACGATAAAAAAAGTAAAAAAAGTACTAGACGGCATAGTGTGATATCCGTATTATTCCACTCCGCCGATAGGGCATGCGCCCGTAGCTCAGTTGGATAGAGCGTTGGCCTCCGGAGCCAAAGGTCGAAGGTTCGAATCCTTTCGGGCGTACCATTGCCTCGGAGGATACATCGGTAAAAATCAGTGGTGGCTATAGCTCAGTTGGTAGAGCCCCGGATTGTGATTCCGGTTGTCGCGAGTTCAAGTCTCGTTAGCCACCCCATTCTTTCTTTTTTAGATTGAATGCGGTAGCATTGCTCCCAATCTTGATTTAATCAAGATAAAACATCGTCGGTGAATAGCGCAGCTTGGTAGCGCATCTGGTTTGGGACCAGAGGGTCGGGGGTTCGAATCCCTCTTCACCGACCACTATTTAGTTTATGGCTATATAGAGCGGTAAACAGAAAAAATTGATGGTGGCTATAGCTCAGTTGGTAGAGCCCTGGATTGTGATTCCGGTGGTCGCGAGTTCGAATCTCGTTAGCCACCCCATTAATTAAGGTGATTTCTTAGTTGAAGTGTCCTGTCTGATTTGAGAAAATCAGCAAATACAGTTCGGTGAATAGCGCAGCTTGGTAGCGCATCTGGTTTGGGACCAGAGGGTCGGGGGTTCGAATCCCTCTTCACCGACCACTATTAGAAAGCCTGCTTTTTAGCAGGCTTTCGTCGTTTTAGAGTTTATGATCTCGCTTGGACTGTATTAGTCGGTAATGTATCAATGGATTTGAACCCAAGTGGGGTTCGCCTGAAGTTAGAATTCGGCTCTTCACCGACCGCTATTTAGAGCCTCAGTCGAAAGACTGGGGCTTTTTTGCATCTCTCCTGAAAAGAATCGGCATTCCATTTCAATTTTTCCCCAAAGTGTACAGCTCTAGGGGCTTTTGACCACCTATGATCCAAATGCTTTTCGAGCTGACAAAATAAACCCCAGAGCAGTGTCTGGGGTTTTGTAGTTTTCTAATCCGCTGCTTTTATTGGGCGAGTGTTTTAAGGATTTCTTTCAGTTCTACCGTTTCTTGGATTTCAAAACTTGGCGTTATATCCGTTGAGTTACTTGCGCCTGTCGCATTCACCCACACACTCAAAATGCCCATATTGTTAGCGCCAGCAATGTCAGCAGGTAAAGAGTCGCCCACGTGTAGAGCCTCTTCTGGTTTTACTTCGACCAAGTCGAGCGCTTTTTGGAAAATACTTGTAGCAGGTTTCTCTTCTGGCTCTTCTCCTCCCACAATAATATGGTCCACCCAGTTGCTCATTTGTGTCGCGTTTAATTTAGGGTGTTGAGAAAAAATCGGGCCGTTAGTGATCACGACGAGTTTGTAATGTTGACGAAGGTCGCTGAGCATTTCTTTTACACCAGGGAAGAAGGTGAACGCGCCCATACGTGCAGAGTCAAAGTAGTCTTGAGCTTGTTGAGCCTCTTTTGCAGTGATGCTGACGCCTTGCTCCGCCAAGATGTTTTGGATCAGGCCACAACGGAAGGCATTTTCATCGGGTAGCAGAGCCACAAGGTGAGGGAACTCAGCATTCAGCTTTTTGTATACACCCTGTAAGTAGCGCTGCAAAAACGCTTTTGGCTCGGTAACTTGTGGGTAGGTCTTATGAATCCAAGTTGTAAACGCTTGTCCTGCAACTTTATCGGCTTGTGACGTTGCACATAAAGTCTCGTCCATATCAAAAAAAATCGCTTTAAGCACAGGGGCTCCTTTTATTTACGGCTTGGCTTTGACACTGTTCATCTATTATCCCACTCTCAATTGTGTCGTAAAGGGTTAAAACCGGCGAGTTTTCTTATGACGTACGAATGAGGATAGCGGTACTTTCCTTTTGCTTAGTCAATAAACCGCTTAAGTGACGCATATTCTGCGTTGGAGCAGGATTTGTGTGGTTTTGCTGTTTTGTTCACGTTTTGACCTATCCTTTCTCTTCCTAAGTTTGGCTTTTTGTATTTGCCGACTATTTTATTAATAGTTTTTTATGTTGAAAAAACACTTTTTGCATATGATATTGTTTGTTAAATGTTAATAAATGCACATGAATAATGCGGTTAATGATTTTGTTTAGTTCATGTTTACTTTTAGAGCATTTTTCTAGTTTTATTGGTGCATGACGCACAAAAATAGTGTGATATGAAAATAGTTAAATACTTGTTAATGCATTTTTATTCGCTAATTGTGCGTTTATTTAATGTTTTTTCGGCGGAATATACTTTAATTGTTGCTTTTTTGTGTGATTTTTGCCAAATTATTTCCGCATTAAGATTTCAGAGTATTATTCTGAATTTGAACGGATTCATTCAGGTGATGAATGGTGCCTTTGGCATGATTCGATACCACAGACAAGGCAGTAGAGGTCTGAAATGTCACTATTAGAAGTGAAAAACCTTCGTATTGAATACCCATCCCGACACGGCGTTCACGCTGCCGTGAAGTCACTTTCTTTTCATATTGAACGTGGTGAAATCGTGGGTGTTGTTGGCGAATCAGGTGCGGGTAAATCCACCGTTGGTAACGCTGTTATCGATTTGCTTAGTCCCCCAGGTCGCGTTGCTAGCGGTGATGTATTCTTGGATGGAGAAAAAATTTCTGGCCTATCACCAGAAGCGATGCGTAAGGTTCGCGGCTCGAAAATAGGTTTTATTTTCCAAGATCCGATGACCTCGCTCAATCCACTTTTTACTGTTGAGCAACAGCTGAAAGAGACGATCCACGCTAACATGAAGGTCTCTGATGAAGAGGCGTATCAGCGCGCGCTTTCTCTTATGCAGCAGGTTGGTATTCCGCAACCAGAAAACCGCTTAAAACAGTACCCGCACCAATTCTCTGGTGGTATGCGTCAGCGTGTTGTCATTGCTATTGCTTTGGCTGGTGAGCCTGATCTCATCATCGCGGACGAACCAACTACGGCGTTAGACGTTTCTATCCAAGACCAAATCCTCAACTTGATCCGCGAGCTGTGTATCAAGAACAATGTCGGCTGTATGTTGGTTACTCACGATATGGGTGTCGTCTCCAACGTCACCGATCGCGTGGCGGTAATGTATCGTGGTGACTTGGTGGAGTTTGGACCAACAGCCAAAGTATTGGGTGATCCTGATCACTCTTACACTCGCAGTCTAATTTCAGCGGTACCACGTTCAGACAGAAAGCTAGATCGTTTCCCGTTAGTAAGCTATATCGAAGAAGCGGCGGAAATGGAGCCACTCGATATCAAGAACCACTGGTTAGGACAAAGCCAAGATGAGCGTGAGTACACTGGCCCGCTTTTGGACGTGAAGAACGTCAATCTTCGCTTTGTGACCAAAGACTCTTTGTTCGAGAGCCGCCGAGAATACGTGCAAGCATCTAATAATGTGAGCTTTGAAGTGCACGAAGGCGAAACCTTTGGTTTGGTGGGCGAGTCTGGTTCAGGTAAATCGACCATTGCACGTGTGATTGCTGGTTTATACCAACCTAACTCTGGTCAGGTGAAATTCGAGGGCATTGACCTGACCGCTTTAACCTCTGAGAAAGAGCGCCGCCCGATGCGTCGTCAAATGCAGATGGTGTTCCAAAACCCGTATACTTCAATGAACCCTCGTATGAAGGTATTTGATATTATTGCTGAGCCAATCCGTTTTCATAAATTGACGAAAAACGAGTCGGAAACTCGCCAAATCGTGAATGACCTATTGGATCATGTTGGTTTGGGTCGAATGGCTGGGCTAAAGTATCCTCATGAATTCTCCGGTGGTCAACGTCAACGTATTTCTATTGCGCGTGCGTTGGCGACTCGTCCTCGACTTTTGATTTGTGATGAACCGACCTCAGCACTGGACGTATCGGTACAGGCACAAATTCTAAACTTGCTGAAAGATCTGCAAAGTGAGCTGAACTTGACTATGTTGTTTATCAGCCACGATTTACCTGTTATTCGTCAGATGTGTGACCGAGTAGGTGTGATGCAAATGGGTACACTTTTAGAAGTGGCACCAACAGAACAGTTATTCACGGCACCTCAACACGAATACAGCAAAAAATTGATTTCTCTGATGCCGGAGTTTACAGGCTTGCGAGAAGAGATCGAAACGGCATAAACCAAGCAATTCGCTTGGCTAACCTTTAGTCATAACAAAGACGCAAACACAACAACAAGGGATCCGTATCCCCGCATGAAGGAGTTATGCAAATGAAAACCATGAAAAGCAAATTAGCAGTGGCGCTAATGGCTGCGGGCCTAAGCTTTAACGCAATGGCAGCAGATATCAAAGTTGGCTATGCAGCTGACCCAGTATCGCTTGACCCACATGAGCAGCTATCAGGTGGCACACTGCAAATGTCACACATGGTATTTGATCCGTTGGTTCGCTTTACTCAAAAAATGGATTTCGAGCCTCGCCTAGCGGAAAGCTGGGAACGTATTAACGATACGACTGTTCGTTTCAAACTGCGTGAAGGTGTGAAATTCCATTCTGGCAATACTCTAACGGCTGACGACGTCGTGTGGACGTTCCAGCGTTTACAAAGCTCTCCTGACTTTAAAAACATCTTCGACCCGTACGAAAAAATCGTCAAAGTTGACGACAACACGTTCGATCTTGTAACTAAAGGTCCTTACCCACTAGTGCTGCAAACCGCAACGTACATTTTCCCTATGGACAGCAAGTTCTACACGGGCAAAACTGCGGACGGCAAAGACAAGTCTGAGTTAGTGAAGCACGGTAACTCATTTGCATCGACTAACGTATCTGGCACGGGGCCATTCATTGTGACTTCACGTGAGCAGGGCGTAAAAGTGGAATTTGAACGCTTTAAAGATTACTGGGACAAAGAGTCGAAAGGTAATGTTGATAAGCTAACGCTTGTGCCAATCAAAGAAGACGCAACTCGTGTAGCAGCGCTGCTTTCTGGCGGTGTAGACATGATTCACCCAGTAGCGCCAAACGACCACAAACGCGTTGAAGATGCTGACGGCATCGACCTAGTTACGCTACCTGGTACTCGTATCATCACGTTCCAACTAAACCAAAACAGCAACGAAGCATTGAAAGACGTTCGCGTTCGCCAAGCGATTGTTCACGCAATCAATAACGAAGGTATCGTGAAGAAAATCATGAAAGGCTTCGCAACGGCCGCTGGTCAGCAAAGCCCGGCAGGTTACGTGGGTCACGATGACAAACTGGTTCCTCGCTACGATCTGAAGAAAGCGAAAGAGCTGATGAAAGAAGCGGGTTACGAAAATGGCCTGACGCTAACGATGATCGCACCAAACAACCGTTACGTGAACGATGCGAAAGTAGCACAAGCGGCGGCGGCAATGTTGTCTAAGATCGGTATCAAGGTTGATCTGAAGACCATGCCAAAAGCGCAGTACTGGCCTGAGTTCGACAAGTGTGCGGCAGACATGCTGATGATCGGTTGGCACTCAGATACAGAAGACTCAGCGAACTTCAACGAGTTCCTAACGATGACTCGTAACGAAGAAACCGGTCGTGGTCAGTACAACTGTGGTTACTACTCAAACCCAGAAATGGACAAAGTAGTTGAAGCTGCGAACGTAGAAACAGATCCAGCGAAACGTGCAGAAATGCTGAAGGGCGTAGAAGCGACACTATACAACGACGCAGCATTCGTACCGCTACACTGGCAAAGTGAAGCATGGGGCGCGAAGTCTAACGTGAAAGCGGCAGATATCGTTAACCCAATGGTAATGCCTTACTTCGGTGACCTAGTGGTTGAATAATCACGGTTAGTCTACTTTGAGGAGGGATGGATTTCCCTCCTCAACTTAAAGCACTCGACTCAATTTTGTTTCAGTCGGATTGAGTTGGTTATTTAGACTGAATTTTCTCTCTAATTTAGAGATCTATGGATAGTTAAGGGGCAAGGAATGTTTTCGTTTCTGGTCAAGCGCCTGTTTCAGGCACTGATAGTGATGTTTGTGATCAGTTTGGTGGCGTTTGCCATTCAGGACAACCTGGGTGATCCGCTGCGTGAGCTTGTAGGTCAGTCGGTTTCGGAATCGGAGCGTCAAGCGCTACGCGACGACTTAGGCCTGAACGATCCCTTTATCACAAAGTATACGCGCTTTGTGGGTAATGCACTGCAAGGTGATTTGGGTACCTCATATTTTTTCAAGCGACCTGCGGTTGAGGTGATTCTCGACAAGCTGGTGGCTACATTAGAGCTCGTGTTTGGCGCGACGCTTATCATCATTGTTTTCTCTATTCCGCTTGGGGTGTACTCTGCGATTCATCCTAAGAGTGTTTTTACCAAATTTGTCATGGCGATGAGCAGTGTCGGTATCTCGATTCCGGTGTTCTTAACCGCAATCATGCTGATGTATGTCTTCTCCATCGAACTCGGCTGGCTGCCTTCCTATGGGCGAGGTGAAACCGCTAACGTACTCGGTTGGGAATCTGGCTTCTTTACCATTGATGGTATCAAGCACCTCATCCTACCTTGTATTGCGCTAGCGTCTATCATGCTGCCGTTGTTCATCCGTTTGGTACGTTCAGAAATGCTGGAAGTACTGAGTTCGGAATACATTAAGTTCGCCAAAGCAAAAGGTTTGAACTTACAAAAGATTTATTACCAACATGCACTTAAGAACACCATGCTACCAGTATTGACGGTAGGTGGCGTGCAGATTGGTACCATGGTGGCCTACACCATTCTTACTGAAACCGTGTTCCAATGGCCGGGCACTGGCTTCCTTTTCCTAGAGGCAATCAACCGTGTAGATACACCGCTGATCACTGCCTACGTTATCTTTGTTGGTCTGATCTTCGTGGTAACCAATACCATCGTTGACTTGCTGTACGGCATCATCAACCCAACTGTGAACCTAACTGGAAAAGGAGCTTAATCATGAGCCAATCAAATTTAACACCAGCTCCTGCTCCATCAGCGTGGCAGCGTTTCAAAGAGTCAGATTTTCTGTATTACTTCAAACGCGACAAAGTGGCGATGGCGAGTTTTACCGTCTTTATGATGTTCTTAGTATTGGCATTGGCTGCACCGATTCTTGCGCCAACAGACCCGTACGATCTGACGTCTATCGACATCATGGACTCTGAGTTGCCACCTTCGTGGATGGAAGATGGCGATGAGCGCTTTGTGTTGGGTACTGACGAGCAAGGCCGCGATATTTTATCGACCATTCTTTACGGCTCTCGTTTGTCTTTGACGATCGGCTTTTTAGCCGTCGGTCTTCAGTTGGTACTGGGTATCATCATTGGTTTGTCGGCGGGTTACTTCGGTGGTCGTATCGATAGCTTCTTGATGCGCTTTGCGGATGTTCAACTATCGTTCTCAACCATGATGGTGGCGATCATCGTATCGGCCATCTTCAAAGCCAGCTTTGGCAGTGATTTTTACAGCCAATATGCGGTGGTCATGCTGGTGGTGATCATCGGTGTGGCAGAATGGCCGCAATACGCACGTACCATTCGCGCCTCGGTATTGGCAGAGAAGAAGAAAGAATACGTCGAAGCGGCGCGTGTGATGGGCTTTAAAGCTCCGCGAATCATGTTCCGTCACATTCTGCCGAACTGTCTATCGCCAATCTTGGTTATCTCGACGGTACAGGTAGCGAACGCGATCATGTCGGAAGCGGCACTGTCATTCCTAGGTTTGGGTCTTCCTGTTGATCAGCCGTCACTAGGTGCGCTGATCAGCATCGGCTTTAACTACATCTTCTCAGGTGCGTGGTGGATTACTGCCTTCCCAGGCATCGTGCTCGTAACATTGGTTTTGGTTATCAACCTGTTGGGCGACTGGCTACGTGATGTATTCAACCCGAAACTGTACAAAGGATAAGAATTTTCCCACCAAGCGTTGTAAATTCGCTTAATTCCTTCCTAAACTGAGAGCCGGATGCAAATTCCGGCTCTTTTTTTGCTAGTTATTCTTTGTTCACATTTTTTTGGCGCTTTGCCGCCATAATGACCTTACCCACTAATTTAGAGTGAAGTGTATGGAAATGAAGAAGGCACAACACCCATCTCGTATCTTCCAAGCAAGCCTAGCTTTCGGCTTGTCGCTGGTATGCGCCCAGTTTTCTAGCCCAGTATCGGCGGAGGAGTTCCTTTGCCAAGCCACTCAAGCCAGCGAGAAAGAATTACCGATGCTTGAGAAAACGTGCCCAATTGGTAACGGAGTATGGGGAAAGAAAGTGCCGCAGGGGGGCAACTACCTTTACTGGATTCAATGCGGATTGCTACCCAAGCCTATGTCTCTCGCGAAAGCTAAGCCTCTCTATAGTAAAATCACGACTGACGTATGGATGAAGCCTGAATCCAAAGGCTATCGCTGTTTGATTGGACCTTACAAGGCATTGTCTGATGCGAGGGATGACTTACGAGGAGTCAAAACCTTGTCGAATTACAAAGAGGCGTTCATCCGAGTGGTTGGGAAAGGGACGAAACAACCAGTAACACCACCTACACCTAAATCTACTGTATCGTCGAAATCAGCCGCATCTTCGGTTAAGCCAACACCGACGGTGACCCCGAAACCCGCGCCAGTTCCTGCTGTGCGAGCTGATACCGACGCCTTTAAAGCGCGGGCAGAGAAGCCAGATACCAAGGCAAAAAGTTCACGTGATAGCTCTTCGTCTACGCCTGTTGCTAAGACCAAAGCGAAGCCAATTGTCACTGGAAATGATGACATTGAAGTTCGGTTGAGAACTTCAGTACAGGGCAAAACGTACGTGGTCCCATATTTACTCGATCACCATAATCAGTTTTACATGGAACATGGTAAGCCGTGGAACCGCCTCAACTACGAAAACTCGCACAAAGTATGTCAGCAACTGGGTATGAGCTTAGCTAACCCTGCAGAGTTTAAAGCGCTGAGGGCGTCTGGGGTGATGGAAAAAAATCAATGGCCACTGCAACTGCCGTATTGGGGCAAAGATAAGAAAGGTTTGTTCGCCGATCGTGAGCCCAATCAGCTCACCGGGACCTCATTATTGAACGTGGTGTGCGTGAAATAACGACTCAGATATTGTGGTCAAAATATAGAAGAAAGCCCCGAGTTCGGGGCTTTTTTGCGGTCTCAAATATTATCGCTATTTGAGTGGCGTTTCTTTGTGACAGTTAGAGCAGATATACACTTCTTTGATGCCGACCAATCGTTCCCAAAGTGTTCTGCGTCTTCTACGCAAATGTACGCTATCACAGCAAGGGTTAACGATGGTTGCTTTAGTCATCATCACCAGGCTCCAAAATCGGTAGTGAACTCGCGATGCTTGTCATGGCTTCTTTGCTGTTAGAGTACAGACCATATTCCGGTGCGGATTCATGACCGTTTTGTTCTTTACTCCAACGAATACCAATATAAAAGTCACCAAAATCGCGGTTGATGTAACGATGACGAGTTTTGTAATCTGACTCTGAGCCTGTTTCTTCTAGAATCAGCAGTTCGCGGTCTTCATCATTCAGGACTTCCCAATTACCTGGAGTTTGGAATCCTGTTGGCATGAACGAAGTGTAGTTGTAAGTATCAGTGTCGTATTCGTACGTACCTGACGAGTATTTCAGGACTGTGTCGTCGCCTGTGCCATTACTTTCTACCATCAAGTCATGCTCTACCGTGCCTTGTTTGATGTGTTCTGCAACCGAAAGTGATTCTGCAAATGGGGTATTGCTTGAGTCCATCCAGAACAGCTCATCATCTGATATTTTAACGATCATTTGAGTACCGTTATGCTCGGTTTTGTGCTGGTACAACATTTCATACTCGTCGCCGTAGCTGTTGTATAGCTTACCGTCTTTCAGCTCAACGTCGTTACAGTCTTTATTGTTGTATTCCGTGTAACCAGTTTGTTGGTCCAGATCGGCAAGAATGGCGTAAGCATCGTGTTCCCATGTGTCTTTTAGGAAGTCACTGATGTTCGCTTTGTACTCTTGATTCATCTCATCGTGGTTTGAACCCCAGCAGAATAGTAGGCCTTCAGAATCTTGCATCAACATGGCGTAGCCAATTTCACCATCTTTCTGTGCAAAGCTACCCATTTTCCATTCTTGACCGTTGAAGTGCTCGTGAGTGAAGCCCAAAGTCGGTACTACTGGTGGTGGCGTGACGCCTTCGATAACCGTTGGCATGCTGAGCGCAATTTGTACCGCGGTATGGCCATCTGTTGCGCTAATCGCAAGTACTGCTCCAGCTTCACCTGCTTTTGTTGGTGTGCCTTTAATGGTGATAATTGCATTACCATCCTCAGATACTGTTAGACCTTCAATGTCTACATAGTCCGCTGAGTAGTCGGTAATTTGACCGTCTTTATCTTGGAACAAACCAGAAATATCGAGTGTTTGTTCAAACACTTCACCTTGTTGTAGGTACCAACCATCAACGATGGACTGCAGACGCGCTTGTTCTGTTTCTACAACCATTGGTGGTAAGTTTGCCGATTCGATTTCGAACTGAAATACGGTGCTTACCGTACCCAAAACCTTACCTGACGAATCAATGTCTTGCGCCGTTAGAACAATCTCAAAATCACCAGCTTTCTCTACGATTGCAGTTGGATGTAGAACAATCAGGTTGCCAGTTTGCACAACTTCAATGCCTGTGCCTGCAAAGTTGTGCGTCAGTTTGGTTGTCACAAGGTTTTGGTCTTTGTCTGCAAATAGACCTTCAATGTCTAGCTCTAAGCCATCAAAATCCACGCCTTGTACGATTTTTGGTAGTTTTTCTAGCTTATCTTTAGCTGCCTTTTCGACGATTTTGTTTACGGTTAGCTTGTTATTAACTGCCGTTTCAGGTGCTAAGGTGTCGCTGTCTGGGGTCGCGTCAGTGATGATTGGACGTAGATTTGGGTCATTGATGTTTTCGCCAGATGCAACAAGACGTTCCACTTCTTGGTTTGCCGCTTGAGCAAACTCCGTGGCTTTTTTCTCGTAGTTCGTTGGGTTTTGTGCTTTCGAGTCGGTCAGAATCTGAGCGGTTTTATGTAGTTCGGCGTTTTTTGTCGCACCTTCAACAAAATCACTGTACAGATTAATTGGTGCTTCTTCTGAGCCTCCTAGCGCTTGGTTTACTTTCGCTTTCGCATCTTCTTCACTAATGGCTGGATCTTTTGCCATTTCAATCGCCACAAGATCCGTGATAGGTGAAATCACGTTTGATGATGTTGGTGCACGGAATACGATTTCGTGCGCCATAGCTTGGCCTGGATGATCCATATCAACCGTGTATTTGCCAGCGTACTCTTTCGCATCCAAGGCGATGAGCTGTTTCTGCTTTGAACCGTTTGGTGTGATGGTCTGTAGTGCTAGAGTGCTTTCTGGTTTTGCATCCAATTTCAGTTGACCTTTCTCATCGGTCAGACCAAGGAATGTTTCTTGAGTGTCCCATTGGCCGTTGTTGTTCGTATCTTCAAAAACAACGGCATGCTTGAAGTAGCCGTCAAAACCTGTGATCACCACGCCGTCGTTAGCACTGTTTGAACCACCATCTGAACCGCCACAGCCTGTAAGAGCGATAGCCACTGACGCTGCTAGTAAACTCACCTTATTCATTATTTATTTGTCCTTGTTTCGTTTCCGAATGAGAAAGTCGCTTTTTTTATTATTTTTTTCTTTATATCTCACTAGTGAGATATAAGAGAGTGGTGTCTTTTTAATGACTATTGAGCTTAGGTTCAAGACACGAAAATCCGCACAAAACCCGTAAAATTTATTTCTATTTTTTGTCTATGATGGAAAATTTATAATTTGATCACGGTTCCAGTTTTATTTTGGGAATGATTGTTTTGTTAATATAACCACCGGTAAAAAAGGTTTATTGGGTGCCGCTAAGGACAGGGGCGTGATAAATCATGTTGATCTTAAATTCCTCAACGCGATCAGCAAATTGAGGGTGAGGTTTAAGCACATAACTGTAGACTTCGCCTGGAATGAATATGTCGTAATCTGTGTATTCAAGGTTGTAAAACATAAATGTTCGTTGCCAGTAATTATCTGGCCATTCAGCACAATGTATTGGATTTACGCCGTCAAAATCCATTGAGCTAGAGATAATATCGGCAAACTCGCCTCGCCCCGCTACGATAGAGCTGTACCAGTAAAATAAATAATCATGACAAAATAGGTCATGTTGATTTGATTTCATATTGAGATCAGAGTCCAGCTTGTGCACTGGTTCGTTACCCTGAACACTTCTATCAAATATGTAGTTGCTAGCAGTCCCGTTTATGTAACCCCCTCCTGAAATGGGAAAGAGGTAGTCAAACAACGTTCCTTGATATTCGTACTCACCAGTGTGGACATTGATGCGTTTTTCCATCGATTGCTTGTTTTTTTGCATGGTGTAGCTTTCGAATTGTTTACCATCAAACACGGTGGTGAAGTAGTTCCGAGTATCTTCATGAACCTGAGATGGGTATTCTTTTTTGATGGTCCAAATTTGGCGTACACCTTGGACATAAACGATCAACGAGTCATCACTGATTTTGTACTTGCCCACTTTTTTCAAGTCTCCCTTTTCAGGACACTGGCGTTTGTTGTGTGAGGCGGCATAACTTACTTCGCCCCCTCAAACTGAAAGGCCTCGCAATACACCACTTCATACGCGTACGCGATACCGGCAAGATTTTGTGTCGTCTCTAGGCGATAAACTACATCGCCAACTAACGAGTGTTCTGTGTCATTTTGATCGGGTGTGATAACGGGTAACTCAAAGCGCGTTGTGACCCATGCATGATCGCTATTACCGTGATAATCATCGCGCGCTGCTACCGCTAAATATGTGGTGGTTTTTATTTCCTCAGGCGCTCCTTGCACCATCATTTGTCCTTGGTTGAGGACTCTTAACCCATTGGCGTTTTCAAGCCAAATCTGAGTGGTGAGGAGATCGCCATCTGGGTCTTCAAAAAGCTGGTTAAGGTTGAGCGAATAACTCACCGGAGAGTTTTGTTTCAGCTCCCAAGCATAAATAATGGTTTGTAGCTGCTGTTCCACAGTGAGGTTGATGATGGGTTTATTATTCTCTGATGGGTCCTCTTGTGGTCGGCTGTTCTTATCACCCAATGCTGACTCGTAAAACGTGTTGTCTTCTGTGGTATGAAATGGATTCGTAACAGGGCCTGGTTGTCCTAAAAGGGCGGAGTTAAATGCGTCATCTCCCGTTTTTTTAGGAGTGCGATCCAACGCAGAACCTGTCAACGCTTGCTTTACTTCAACTAAAGATGTGCGCTCATATTGACGATGTGCTTGCTGGGTTGACTTGTCGGCGTTGTCTGACGAGTCTTTCACAGATGCCAAATTGTGTTTGTTTGAAATGAAGTAAATACCGAACAAACCGACGCATACTGCGCCGATTATCCAAAGCTTTTTGTTCATGATTACGTGTGCGCCATTCGTGATTGTAGCCAACTGCGAGAGAATTTGAGGTCTTTCTCTATCAGGCTTGCGCTGCACTCGAGTAGCTCACTGATTTCTTGGTTTTTCATGCCCATTAAATACTTGAGTTTGAGTGCGCTCGATTGGCGTGGATAGCGGCTACTGAAACTATCCAGCGCTTTATCCATGATAATCAATTGCTCGAAACGATCTTCTTCATCTCTCATCAATGTAATGTGTTGACGCTTTTGTGCTTGGTGCGAGCGTGCGTTATCGATCAAGATTTGACGCATCACTTTGGCGGCCATCAAAAAGAAATCACGTTTTGTTTCAATTTCACTCATGTCGCAGTTGGACATTTTCAGGTAAGCATCATGAATCAATGCCGTGGTGCTGTTGACGCTGTCTGCCAATACTTTGTTGTCGGTGCCGTACTTTTCTGCATTTCGTTCACGCTCGTGTTGGGCGATCTTACGCAACTGTAAATAAGCAAACTGATAGAGCTCGCTCTCAGCTTGTTTATCACCAGATTGCCATTGTTGAATGATTTGTGTCAGTGCTACTGCTGTTGCCATGGTTATACATCCTCGCTCACTTTGACAAATTCAGAAATGGTGTGGGTTTCAATGCGATCGGAACCGTCTTGGTTGCGCAGAACATTTTGTTGATAGCGATATAAAATGCCTTGCTCCCAAGTAGCACCAGCTGGCAAGTATTCCCAGGTGGTGTAATTGATTTCGGATGGGGTTGTTGACCAACGTACCATGACGTTCATTTGCGCGAGTTCGGCTTTGGGGGCGCTATTGTTGACCCACCACATGTCGGCAAATTCGCGGGTAACATCTTGGGTGTACAGGCTTGTATCGGTTGGGCAGGTGTCCGTATTTTGCGGCAGTCGCATGACTTGTTGATGGCGCATCAATAGGCACGATTGTGTCATGGACTGTTGGTGGTATTCGGTTTGCTGCCACACACCGAGGTAGTCAATATCGTGTTCGCTAGTATTGGGATACGTAAACCAGAGCATTTCTGTGCGGTTATTGTGTTGGATGTTTTTTTTACGCCCGAGACCTTGTACTTTTTCCATCAATAACTCGGTGCTCGGATCAAAATTGAGGGCAACGGAGCGGTACTTCCAGTCGCCTTCATCATCGAAGTCTTCGAGAGAGAAGCCATTCAAGTCGTTGCGGGTGCACCCTGTGATTGAACAACCAACGATATTAAACCAATCCGCAAACTTGCTTATCGGTTCGACGACATCTTCCGTGATAGGGCGCTTCATCGAGAGGAAGCAGCCTTGAAAATGATCGCCAATGCTTGGGTGTTCAATCAATGAGTCTTTGGTGATAGTGAATCGAGTTTCACCAATAGGAGGACGATATTTGGGATGATGCTGATAGCGTAGATCGTAAGCACAAGCGCGGCCTTGCCAATCCTTCTTTTTGATGACGATGTTTTTGAACGTCATGTCGCGAGGTTCAAAAATGATCTCATCAGATGAAAAGTTTTTTTCAATGTACTGCTGGCTTTCGTTTAGGTGCTCAATCGCCTCATTGACAGATACCCAATCGAGATTGAGGTAGCGTTTAGCGTCATCCAGGTAATTGAGATCAAGGCCTTTGAGCTGGCTTTGAAAGTGAGGATCAGACAGCACACGGTTTGCTAGGACAATTTCCTCACGATTCTCAGGCGTGCTGTCGAGAGAAAGCAGCAGACGCGTCATATTGATGCTGCGGCTAGGTTTGGTTGTAGCCATCGTCGGCGTCAGCACTTCTTGGCTTGATAAGGTCGTCAGCAGATAACCTTTATCATCGTTACCAAGGAAGAAGCTAATTACATCACCGGGTTGGTAATGAAATGCTCCTTGCTGAGTGACGCCAGTGATATTGGAACTGGTTTTGTAATACAGGCCAGTCACTGGGGCGTCGATAAAGTAGCCTTGCTTCAAGGTTGAAGCTGGTGGGTGTGAAGTGGCAACTGAAACGTCTGCTGCCAACGTGGACGTAGCCGTCAATGCAGACAGCCAAAATACCACTGAACGTGTATACATCTTGTTTTAAGCCTTATTGGTTGGTGCTGTCCTTAGACGCACAATTTGGCTGACAACTCATTGGTGTAGTTAGGTGCTTCTCTGGCACCGGTGTCATCATCGCCAACAACATTTTTTGTTTTATATGTTTGGGGATATCTGGGTTAGAGAGTATCCGCCTTCGTGTTAACTCCATCATGGAGTTAACTGAGAGATGTTCGACATTTTGCCCCTTCGCGTGGAAGATGAGGCGAGTCATTTCGTACATCATATCTTCTGCAATCTTCTTCTCTTGTTGCAGCTGGATATTCTTTTGCATCATGGCGCTGCCAAATAACACACCAGAGAGCACAATGATGCCTGACAATACCGAAGCAAGGGGACGTCGTTGTACCAAGCGAAAGGCGCTATACAATGGCCAGTTTTTTTTCTGCTCGATTGGACGGCGTTCGATAATTCGTTCGATATCAATGCGCAATGCTCGAACATTGATATATCGCATTTGAGTGGCAGGACGCGTTGCGCGTCTTATCACCCAGTAAACATCAGACCAAATTGTTGGTGATGGAAACATCAAAGCGAGAATTTTGCCTAAGGAGTACACGTCGCTTTGCTCTGTTAGAACCTGTCCTGCTTGCTGCTCTGGGCTGGCAAAATTTTGGCTAAACGCAATCAGCGCTGAAGGTGAATCTTCTCGGTTGGAGTGCGCTTTTTGAGTCAAGTTGAAGTCAAGCAGCTTGGGACGTTTGCTACGATCAATCAGTATATTTTCTGGTTTTAGATCGGCATGCAAAACCTGGTGCTGGTGGGCGTGCTCCATCGCCTGGCAGATCTGCTTAAACAACAGCAGCTTCTCCGTTTTTTCTAGCTTATTTTCAGATAGATACTCATCCAAAGTTTGACCAAACACCCGCTCCATCACGATGTAAACCGAATCTTGATGGAGACCGCCGTCAAACACTTTCGCGATGTAAGGATGGTTTAGACGCGCGAGAAGTTGAGCTTCGTCGAAGAGTGCGCGTTGCCCTAACACATTGCTCAAATTGCTTTGAATAAACTTGATAGCCAGATCTTGCTCGAACGTTTCATCTGCACGTAGAGCTGCGTATACGACACCCATGCCACCACGCCCCAACTCATGAGTTAGGCGGTACTTACTGATGATTTCTCCGCTTAGATCGACGTCTTGGTTCGTAGCCTGATGAGCACCAAAATAAAGTAACTGCGTTAGTTGTTCTTCCGGTGTCTCGTTGGCTAAAAGAGGAACGAGTTGTCGATACAGCTCAGGTTGACTTCGTTGCAATGCTTGGAGGTATTGCTGCTTTTGGGAGTCGTCCAGATCAAGCAGGTGGTAGTAAATCTGGGTTTCGCTAGAGCCTAACTGCACTGTGACTAATGTCTTATTCTTTTAGGTACGGCATTTTATAAGAACTTTGATATAAATGTCATTTATTTATTCGGTTTTGATTCACAATCCATGAAACGCAATTTGGTGGCTAATGGAGTAATAACGTCATGATTTTGCGAATTATTTTCACTGAGCTTGTCGGCAGAGAGTCTATTCGTCATAATG
The DNA here is from genome assembly GCF_033337395.1 of Vibrio sp. YT-19(2023). NCBI lineage: Bacteria > Pseudomonadati > Pseudomonadota > Gammaproteobacteria > Vibrionales > Vibrionaceae > Vibrio > Vibrio sp. YT-19(2023). The sequence goes on from NZ_JAWOQN010000039.1 coordinate 28,073, forward strand.
TTACTTGTAACATTACTGATAAATCACATATTTATGGCTCAACAGAATAAGAAAACTCGTACGACATTGCAGGATGTCGCAGACCAGGTTGGCGTCACGAAGATGACCGTTTCACGCTATATGCGTAACCCTGAATCGGTGGCAGAAAAGACTCGGGCTAAGATTGCGACTGCGATTGAAGAGATGGGTTACATCGAAAACCGTGCACCGGCGATGTTGTCAAAGTCCTCCAGTAAAGCCATTGGTATTTTACTGCCGTCTTTGTCCAACCAAATTTTTGCTTCCTTTGTTCAGGGCATAGAGATGGTGACCAAAGCCAATGGCTATGAGACGCTTTTAGCGCATTTTAGCTACGATGAGCTTGAAGAAGAGCGCAAGATCGCGTCATTACTCTCTTATCAAGTCGATGGACTTATTCTAACTGAAAGCCATCACACGCCGCGTACATTACAGATGATCAAAAATGCGGGCATTCCGGTGGTCGAAACCATGGAACTGCCATCGGAGCCGATTGATATGGCGGTTGGACTCGATCATGAAGATGCGTCGTACACCGTGGTTAAGCAGATGCTAGATACGGGGAAGCGTACAATCGTCTATTTTGGCGCGCGTCTGGATACGCGAACCAAATTGCGGATGCAAGGTTACGATCGCGCGATGACAGAAGCAGGGCTAGAACCCAAACATGTATTAACTGGTGATCATTCTAGTTTTTCTTTAGCGCATGATTTGCTCGAACGCGCACTGGAAACGCACCCAACGCTCGATGGGGTGTTCTGTACCAACGATGACATCGCAATTGGCACCATGCTGAGTGCGCAGCAACGTGGCATTCAAGTTCCACAGCAATTGGCAGTGGCGGGCTATAACGCGCTGGATATCGGTCAAACCATCAGTCCGAAACTGACCAGCGTTGATACGCCGCGTTTCCAAATTGGTGTAAAGAGCGCAGAGCTATTAATTGCGCGCCTGAAAGGCGAAACGCAAGAAGAAAAAGTCTTCGATATGGGCTATCAGATCACGTCGGGAGAGAGTGTTTAACTAATTGTTAACTGCTCTTTGTATTCGCTCATCAATGGTATTGGTAGGTTAGGGTATGGCACATCAGCTGGATGCATTGGATCTCAACTTAATGCGTTTATTAAAAGCCGTGGTGGAAAACCGCAGCATCAAGCTGGCCGCAATGCAGCTTGGCATTTCTCAACCGAGCGCCAGCCGCGGCGTGATGAAGTTGAAGCAAGTGTTTGATGACCCGCTTTTTGTGCGTAAAGCACATGGGGTAGAGCCATCACCCATGGCGATTCGTCTCGCCGCCGAGTTCGACAATATGGTTGCGCCACTGGAAAAAGTGGTGCAAGAATTTGAAGTGTTCGACCCACTGCAATACCAAGGGCAGATTGCGATTGTAACTGACCCTTATTTGATGGATGAACAAGGGCAGCGACTGCTCACTGGTTGTCATCGAGCCTTTCCCAAAGCGCACTTTGCCTTTTCCAGCTGGAATACTTACTCGCACGATGAAATGTTAGAAGGCGAGCACGATTACTGCATTCTTGACCAAGAGACCGAGCTGTCGAAAGACATTTACATGCGCCCGTTATTCGTTGAAAAACGAGTGATTTTGGCGCGCAAAAACCACCCAACGTTGTCGAAAGTCAGCAATGATTGGGACACGGTGTCCAAACTACCACTCGTCTCTTTGCCTGCGCCTGCGTCATATAAACCGCTTTGTACCGTGGAGTCCGAGTATCGACGCATGGGTTATGAGCCAGTAGTGTTACTGAAGTCCTATAATTTGCGTTTGGCTTGCCAAATGTTGCAAGAAACCGACGCGATTATGTATGCCAGTCAAAGCTCGGCATTGTTGATGCCAGAACTCGCCTCTTACGCAATGCCACCCGTTAATCGTGAGTTTAGCCAGTTTGTTGTCTCTGGCGGTTTCCTTCAAACCAACCGCAACCATCCTTTGCACAGACACCTGCATAAAGTGGTGCGACAAACCCTCAATACGCCGCTGATTTTTACGCAATGACGTCACCTTATGGCATCGGCTGAATGAGAGAGTAGATGCTTTAACCTTATCAATATTGTGTGATTACATAGACAACTTACTTCTTAAGATATTCAAAAATGAATATCTCAATTACCTGTCTCTTTTTCCTACCCAGCGCTAACCTTATCTCAAATAGTCAGGAGAAGTGGCTCATTTTTATCTTTTTAACTTTTTGAATGTCGATACAGGTACGCGGCATTCACCATTCTCCGTTATGCATTTTTTTAATTTCTGATGGAGGATTAATCATGCTAGTTGCACGTCTATTTTTATTGCTCGCCATCGTTGCCGAAGTGGCTGGTACCAGCACTATGTCTCTTATCGGACAAGGGCACGGGTGGTGGGGCTACATCGTAATGTATGTACTGATCGCAATCTCTTACTACTTCCTCGCATTTGCCGCGAAGAAAATATCTATCGGTGTGGCATACGCTGTCTGGGAAGGGTTGGGTATCTCGTTGATCACCGTGGTGTCGATCATCGCCTTTGATGCCAACTTAAACCATCAAGAGTTGTTTGGTTTGATGTTAGCCGTTGTTGGCATTGTGTGTGTGACCTTAGGGGAATCACATGGTCAGCCTAACGCCAAGAAAAATGCCGATAAACCGGCAAAAGAACGTTCATTTTCTACTAGTACAAGGTGCGAATCATGAGTCAATTTTTTACGATGTCATTTGGATTTGTCGTGATGGCTGCCTTGGTCGATATCATGGCCAATATGGCGCTGACACGCTCAAAAGGTTTTAAATATAAAGGCTGGGGCATTGCGGCGATTGTGTTGGTACTGACAGCATTCACGCTGTTGGCACAAGCGGTGAAAGAGATCGACTTAGCCATTGCTTATGCCTCTTGGGGTGCGATCGGTATCTTGGGTACCGCAGTGGGTGGAGCCTTGCTGTTTAAGCAGAAACTCAAACCAATCGGCTGGTTTGGTATCTTTGTGGTGATTGCTGCCGTCGTGGTGATGAAAACCGCTTAATCAAGCCAAACAAAAACAACGAAGACAAATACAAAGAGCGGAGTATCAAACTCCGCTCTTTTTGTTTGTCTGGCTTACACAATAAAGCTTGCGCCTTCTTCTGCACTCGATACGTTTTGGCGGATCACGCTAAACAGACCTCGTCCCCAAGTTTGTTGGGTCGATTCGGTATCGAAATGAATCAACTCGCGACCAGTGGTGTCGCTTAAGTTGTTCAGTTCACCCGTTTGGCAATCCAGACGAATCAAATCACCGTTGCGCACCAAACCAATCGCGCCACCACGAATGGCTTCTGGAGAAACGTGAATCGCAGACGGAATTTTACCGGATGCACCAGATAAACGACCGTCCGTCACTAGCGCGACTTTAAAGCCCGCTTTTTGCACGTTCCCTAAAATTGGCATCAGCTTGTGCAGTTCAGGCATGCCGTTTGCCGCTGGGCCGTTGTGTGTGACCACAACGATGCAGTCTTTGTTCAGGTCGCCACGTTTGTACGCGGCCTCCACTTCGTGTTGGCATTGGAATACGATCGCTGGTGCCACAATCACGCGTTGCTCTTCTTTCACCACAGACACTTTCACCACGGCTTTGCCTAAGTTGCCAGTCAATACGCGAGTGCCGCCAGTATTTTGGAATGTGGCGTCTGGTTTGGCGATCACGTCACCGTCTTGGCTGCCTTGGCACGATGTCCAGGTCAGTTGGCCATCGACAAGGCTCGGTAGCGTCATTTGGTCTTCAAATTCACCAAACACGGGTTTCACATCGCGATGCAAAAGCTCGGATTCGTTCAAGCGGTGCAATAACGCAGGCACGCCACCCGCGTCTTGGAACGCGTTCATATCGGCTGGGCCGTTCGGGTAAACGCGAGCTAACAAAGGAACCACATCCGACAGATCGCTGATGTCTTGCCACGTGAGCAAGATGCCAGCAGCACGCGCCACGGCGATCATATGAATGGTGTGATTGGTACTGCCGCCAGATGCGAGTAGAGCGATGATGCCGTTGACCAAGCTCTTTTCTGTGACCACTTCTGCCAACGGACGGAAGTGTGCAGAACCCGCCGTCATTGAGGCGATTTTCAGAGCCGCGTGATCGGTTAACGCTTTACGCAGTTGGGTATGGGGATGGATGAATGCCGAACCTGGCAGCATCAAGCCCATGGCTTCGAACACCAACTGGTTGGTGTTGGCTGTGCCGTAAAACGTACACGTCCCCGCAGAGTGGTAAGCGCGACACTCCATATCCAGCAGAGCGTCTTTGCCGACTTCACCCGCTGCGTATTTTTGGCGCACGTCGACTTTCTCTTCGTTGCTGATGCCCGTAGCCATCAGACCCGCTGGTACAAACGCAGTCGGCAGGTGCGCGTAAGACAGTGCGCCCATCAGTTGCCCCGGTGCGATTTTGTCACAGATGCCAAGCAGTAATGTGGCATCAAAGACATTGTGACTCAAAGACAATGCCGTTGATTGCGCAATTAAGTCACGCGAAAACAGCGACATATCCATGCCTGCTTGACCTTGAGTCACCCCATCGCACATCGCTGGCACACAACCTGCGACTTGCGCCGTATGGCCGTAGTCCGCCAGCACTTTTTTGATTTGTGCTGGGTAGTCTTGGTACGGCTGGTGGGCGCTCAACATGTCGTTGTAGGCGCTGATCAGCGCGACATTGGCATGAGTAAAATCGAGAATATTTTTCTTTTCAGAAGAGCAAGAAGCGGCGACTGCATGGGCTAAGTTACCACAAGATAAACCAACACGGCCTTTGCCAGCTTCGGCTTGCACTTCGGTGCGAGCAAGAAAGGCAGCGCGCGCTTCACGGCTGCGCTCGGTCAAGCGTTGTGTGACCTCAAGAACAACAGAGTGAGTCATTACGCCACCTCGATCGCTTGCATTTTGATTAGCTCAGCGGCAGAGCGTTCCACCACGTCGCTGATGTCTCCGTCGATACTGACGATCAGAGTTTGAGGCTCGTTGTCTGGGCGCTCTAGTGTCTCGAATTGGCTCTTCACCATGTTTTCTTTCATGAAGTGGCCTTTGCGCATACGCATGCGATTAAGGATCAACTCCCTATCGCCATCAAGGAACAGGAAGGTCACGTTGTTGTTGCCTTCGCGGATCTGATCGCGGTAAATCTTTTTCAGTGCTGAACAGACAATAATGCCGTGTTCGTTTTTGCTTTCTAGGCTGTACGCCGCATCACGAATGCGTTCTAGCCATGGCTTGCGATCATCATCGTTCAGAGGCTGGCCCGAAGCCATTTTCTGAATGTTCGCTCGTGGATGAAGATCATCACCATCAATGAATTTACGCCCTAGCTTTTTCGCTAGATGCTCACCAATTGTGCTTTTACCACTAGCACAAACGCCCATAACGATGACACTACTACCAGCCATAACTTATCCTCATAACCAAATTTGCGCGTGATCTCAATTTTTGAATTCACTTTAAAATATGGGTTTATCTTATTCATGTTATCGGTAACATGTTACCGGTAACTGAAATAAATGTGAACCATAACACAAACAATAATTCTTAAAGGTGAACCTATGGAGCAATTAACCCAAGCCCCAGATCCTACGTTCCTACTGACGATTGCAGGCCTTGCCATTGCAGCGTTACTCGTTCTGATCATTAAACTGAAAGTCCATGCTTTTGCTTCCCTTACTATGGTGAGTTTAGGTACGGCAATCGCCACTGGCGTTCCTTCAGAGAAAGTCGTATCGACCATGATGGGCGGCTTCGGCGGCACACTGGCTTCCGTAGCATTGCTGGTTGGTCTTGGTGCGATGATCGGTAAAATTCTTGAAGTGACTGGCGGTGCGAAAGTGCTGGCAGACACTTTGATTGGTCGCTTTGGTAAAGAGCGCGCACCATTTGCTTTGGGCGTCGCTTCATTACTGTTTGGCTTCCCAATCTTCTTCGATGCTGGCCTTGTAGTGATGATGCCAATCATCCTAAGTGTGGCGGCTCGTTTTGGTGGCTCACCAATTAAATACGCGTTGCCAGCAGCCGGTGCTTTTGCGGTTATGCACGCGTTTGTTCCACCACATCCAGGTCCGGTTGCAGCGGCAGAATTCCTTGGCGCAAACATCGGTCTGCTATTGGTGGTGGGTATTCTGGTGGCTATTCCAACTTGGTACCTTGGCGCTTACCTATTTGGTTTGTACGCGGGCAAAAAATTCGATATCCCACTATCTAAAGCCTTCTTTAATGGCGAAGCGATGGTGGATGAGCGCAACGCACCAAAATTTGGCACGGTTATGACCATCCTTGTGCTGCCAGTCTTGCTAATCTGTTTGGATACGGTATTGAACACACTGGCGGTTGCGGGTGTGATTGATGGCAAAACGGCACTGGTTGAGTTCCTACGCATGCTAGGTAAAACCCCAGTTGCGTTGCTGATCACTTTGATTGTCTGTCTGGCTGTGTTTGCCAAAGACTACGGCATGGCAAAACTAGAAAAATTATGTGGTGAGTCATTGGCTCCTATCTGTGGTGTTATCCTAGTAACGGGTGCAGGTGGCATGTTTGGCGGCGTACTGCGCTCAAGCGGTATTGGTGATGCACTGGCTGACGTTCTTACAGACACAGGTATGCCTGTGATTGTGGCGGCGTTTGTGATTTCAACCTGTTTGCGTGTTGCTCAAGGCTCGGCAACCGTCGCGCTAACCACGACGGCGGCTCTTATCGCGCCAGTTGTGGCAGCATCAACAGGTTTGAGTGAACTCGACCTTTGCTTTATCGTAATCGCGATTGCGGGTGGTGCAACGGTATTGTCTCACTTCAATGACTCTGGTTTCTGGTTGGTATCTCGTCTGCTTGAGATGGATGAGAAAACCACATTAAAAACTTGGACGGTAATGGAAACGTTACTTGGTGGTATCGCGTTTATTATCGTCGCAACATTAAGCTTTATTCTTTAGAGGTTCCCCATGACAACACTTGAACAACGATTAAGAGAAATCAAAATCGTCCCAGTTATCGCAATCAACGACGTAGCACACGCTCTGCCACTGGCAAAAGTGTTGGTAGAAAACGGTTTACCATGTGCGGAAGTGACATTCCGCACCGAAGCGGCGGCGGAGTCGATTCGCATCATGCGTGAAGCGTACCCAGAACTGTTGATTGGCGCGGGCACCGTTCTGACCACAGAACAAGTGGATATCGCGATCGAAGCAGGCGTGGACTTTATCGTTAGCCCAGGCTTCAACCCAACCACAGTGAAATACTGTCAGCAACGTGGCGTGACTATCGTACCGGGTGTAAACAACCCAAGCTTGGTTGAGCAAGCGATGGAAATGGGTTTGCGTACGTTGAAGTTCTTCCCTGCTGAGCCATCAGGCGGCGTAAACATGCTGAAAGCACTGACGGCGGTTTACCCAGTGGAATTCATGCCAACAGGTGGCGTAAGCCCATCCAACGTGGAAGATTACCTAGCGCTGAAATCGGTTGTAGCTTGTGGCGGTACTTGGATGGTGCCAACCGCAATGATGGACAACGGCGATTGGGAAGGCATTGCTGAATTGGTTCGTGCAGTTAAGTAAAACGCACAAACGGCTCCGAAATACCCCCGAACGTTAGAAAACGTGACACAAAAAAGGGTCATCAAGTTACTTGATGACCCTTTTGCTTTTGGGAATGAAACGGCTTTAGAAGTGATGCTTCATAAAGCGCTTAATAAAGCGAATGAAATCGGCTTCGGCTAGCTTCGCGCACTTCAATGTTTGGGCGTGAGACAGTTCTACATCACCCAAACCTTCTGCCATGTTGGTGATCGCACACACTGCCAATACGGGTAAGCCGCAATGCGCCGCAGAAATCACTTCTGGCACGACCGACATGCCCACTACATCACCACCGATGATTTGCATCATGCGGATTTCGGCTGCGGTCTCAAAGTTGGGGCCTGTGTAAGAGACAAACACACCTTCATTCAGGTGAATGCCATTGGCTTTGCCGACTTCAAACGCTTCTGCGCGCAGGTCTTTGTCGTACGCATTGGCGAGGCTGAAGAACCTCGGGCCGTACTCTTCATCATTCGGACCGATCATTGGCGATTCAGGCATGGTATTGATGTGGTCATGAAATACCACCAGAGAACCGACGTCGATGCGTTCAGGGCGAAGTGAGCCTGCCGCGTTGGTGACGAGCAGAAACTCACAGCCCAGCTTTTTAAAGGTGCGCACGGGCGTGGTCATGACCTTCATTGAGCCGTGTTCGTAGTAGTGACCGCGACCTTTCATGCACACTACGTCTACGCCGCCCATGGTACCAAGCACCAACTCACCAGAGTGGCCTTGCACGGTACTAACCGGAAAGCCTTCGAGCTCTTCGTATGGAATGACCACTTTGTCTTGTAGTTCGTCTGCCAATACGCCTAAGCCAGAGCCTAAAATAAACGCCGCTTTAGGTTGGAAGTTTGGTTTGCGTTCGCGAATGGTTTGTAGCGCGCCGATTACTGGATCGTGATTCATGTTAGTCACCTTCTGGTTGTGTGTTGATTCCATTGTGTGACTTTCTGCGCTGGTTATCTTTGCTTTATTCGCTACTATCATCCTTAAAAAGAGGATGATGAAATTCGCTAGGACTCAATGCATGAAGTCAGAACCATTTGAGCGCGTGACGCTGAAGATGCTGCGTTACTTTTACGAGGTCGCACAAACCAAGCATTTCACTAAGGCGGCTGAGAATCTCAATATCACCAATTCGCCGTTGAGCAATCGCATCAAAGAGTTGGAAGAGGTGCTTAACGTCAAACTGTTTGAGCGCGATTCAAGAAATGTCATGCTGACGGAGGCCGGGCGATTGTTGGAGTCCAAATGCCAACTGATTTTTCAGACCTTGGATGTCTCGCTCAATCAAGTGCAGCAAGTGGGGTTGAACCAGAGAAATATCCTGCGAGTTGGTGTGGTAAGTAGCGCATTTTGGGGCGGATTTGATCGTCTGTTACAGCGCTTCCATGCTGAGCATGACACTTATCACGCCGACATTTTTGACCTTAACCCAGAGACGCAAAAGAAGCATCTGAGCGAGAAGAAAATCGATGTGGGCATTGTGCGTTTTGCTGATGCACTCAACATTTATCCGTATCAGTCGGTATCTTTGGGCAAAGATGTGTTTGTGGTGGCGGTGTCGGAGCAACATGAGTTAGCCAGCAAATCTTTGCTGCGGCTCCAAGATTTAAAGACGTGTGAGTTTGCGTTTATGAGTTTGGCGAATTCTGCCTCGGCAAACTTCATCATCAATGCCTGTCTGCAAGAAGGCTTTTCACCCCATATTGGCAAACAAGTGGTGGAGCCAAGCACCTTGATGGCATATGTAGCAAACAGCAATACCGTGACGTTGGTTCCGTCGACGTTTTCTCAGCATCATTGGCATGGGATTCGTTTTATCAAGCTGAAAGAGTCACTGCGTGCAGACTTGTGTCTGATTCATGATGGTAAGCAGGAGAGTGCTATTAAAGCCGAGTTTATTCGCACATTATTAGAGAATGCGAGTTAAGCATGGGATAACAAAAAAAGGTCATCCTAAGATGACCTTTTCAAATGATTCACTGAAATCAGCAATGCGATTAGAGCGTAATTAACGCATCGTTTGAGACTACCTACACAGGTGGTTTCAGCAATAAATCTGGAAAGTTTTGTGTGATAAGGCTTACGAGCCTTTTCCAGAAAAACAGTAATTTTTAATTGTTTTTCCTAAATCTTGAATTTTGATGCTACCAGTTTCCAGAAAATTAGTCACTTCTTAAAGGCGCACTTTTGAGGTGTGGAGGGGGATACCCTGTGGGAACAAACTCATTTTTGCCCCTTTCCTTTTTAGAGTATTTGCCCCAAGCACAGTGACAGCCCCCATCTCGCATTAGGAAATATTATCCAAAATTGTCATTTCTAAAATTATCTAGTCATTCAAACAACCTATGGAGGTGGAGCATGGTAACTACTATTAAACAGAGAAGACACTTAGGACAAAAGAAGCCATTCAAACTCGAAGATATCTGGCGGATACGCACACGCCTTGAGATAGAGGGCATTTGATGGAGCTGGCGCTTTTAAAGCTCGCGATTGACAGTAAACTCCGGTCTTGTGACTTACTTAGAATGAGAGTTCGCTACATTTCGTCGTCAGGCATCATTCATCCCAGATTTCTGTTCATGCAATGCAAAAACGCATTTGGATGTTCAGTCGGAGAACACTGGGAAATCCTACCTGAATCTGCGTTGACGGTTGTTTAATAGCTTTGCCACAGAACGTGTTCTCCTAGAATTGGCCCACATTGCCGCCCGTGCGTGACCAGTTGCCACCATTACGCTTTGGCAATGTCAGAGAAGAGTACATATCTCCCTTTTCCATTTTGCTTGGCATGGTACATGGCACTATCTGCAGCATTAACCAATTCGCTAAATGTGACACCATCGTGAGGGAAAGAAGCCAAACCGATGCTTATACCGACGCAGACTGAATCGCCAAACACCTCTATGGGGGCGCTTACCGTGTTGATAATCTGTTGAATGTTGCGGAGCTGGCCGTATTCTGCACCGTGCAGCATGGCTAAAAATTCATCGCCGCCAAACCGTGCGAGTGAGTCGGTACTTCGTAAGCAAGATTTTATTCTGCCTGCTGTTTGTACCAAAACTTCATCACCCACGGTATGTCCATAGCTGTCATTAACGTGTTTAAACCCATCTAAGTCCATAAAAAGCACTGTCAGAGGCTGTCCCCCGCGTTCACTAAGCTTAATGGAGTTTTCTCCCATCGCTATGGCTGCGCGCCGGTTTAGCAAACCGGTTAGTTCATCCACATTAATGTACTTTGACTGCTCTGCAATTCTCTTTCTCACCACTTGAATGTCAAAGTGCTGGTTAATTACCCGATAGATAAGTGCTGTGATCAGTGCCCAGACGATCAATATTAACGGCCAATACCACGGCGACAATATCAAGCTATTGGGATGTTCAGCGATGGCGGGCTTGTGCAATATCGCCAGGTCGAGGTGCCCGTTACCAAAACTTTGTCTTCGAGCACCAGTATTGTCAGCGGTATCCAATAATTGGCTATTGCCAATGGTTGTATTTGCCGTGCTATCGTTGTCTGCAGTGAATCGCATGCCTATGTCATGGTCCTCCAATATGGACATCAACGCCGGAGATTGGATGACTCTTTCAATGTCTATCAAAACAATAACTTTGCTTTGCGCCAAGAGATGATAGCTATTCGAGGCAGATACAGTGGGATGGCTGAGGGCGACACCTAACACTTTAGGGGCGATGAGAAGTGCGCCTTGAAGTGACTCATTCCCGCTCGTTGCTGTGGTTAGGGTATTCAGCGATTCAAAGTAGCCCTTTACGCGATTTTCAATCTCAGCAGATTGGTGATAACGGTTAGTGAGATATATATTCTTTGCATCAGTCTCAACCCGAATGCCAAGCACTTCGGGCAACTCCTGAATCAAACTTTCTGAAAATCGCAAAAATGCGTTTTCATTGAGCGTGGAGGTGGAATCCACGTAGGCTTCAACGCTCTCCGCCACTATGGCATATTTCTGGACGTTCGCTGACACCAGGTTGAACCATTCTGAAGCAACTTCATCGTCATGAAGTTGCATTTTTTCTTGGTAACGATCCTCCTCATAACTGTTAAAAGCATAGGCGATGGCGAGCCCCACAGAGGAAATGGACAGCGCAATGTATAGCGCGAAAGGATTCGCTATCGAAGAGAGAGGTCGCGAGGAAAGGTGGGGTTGGCTTAAATAGGCGTAGAGCACACAGAAATACGAAGCCAAGCGGAAGACATGCCCAATCGCATTAGCCTGATCATACACCCCCACATACTGGGTAAAAAACAGCTCCGCCATAATGGTGAACAAAAAAGCCAAGCCGAAATACACGCGCTGCTTTCTGTTGTAGTGCTTGCGATGCAAATACAGGCCGCTCGCTGCCACCAAGATCAGTGCAATAACCACTAACTCTGCATAGATTTTGAAGGCGGTAAGACCCACGCCTTCAATATATGCATCAGGGAAGAGACTAAAGGGAGCAATGGAAAGGAGTACTAATACAGCCAACGTTACCAGTACTTTGTTTTCCCATCCCCGCCATCGGTAAGAAAAATGAATGTGAAAGAATAATGCGAGTCCAGCGGCTTCAAGAAGACGACCACCTATCCAATATTGTGTTGGAGGATTAGCAGAAAGCCCTTCGGCAAGAGGCATCCCTTTGTAGGTCAACATATGTGCGAAATCGAACAGACACACCCATAGATACAGACTGACGAGAAATGAGAATGGATCCTCAAGCCTTGGCATTAAGGCCCTTGTCTTGGCTGCCAGTCCAACAACAATGAGTGCGACAACGATAGTGAGGCATTCGATAATCGTATGAAAGTGGATAAAGCTAGTTAAAGAGAGCGCATACAGCTCAATAAATAGAAGCAGAAAAAAAGCAAATTTTGCCAACGTAGCAAAATGCTTTTTCATTAAACTGATGGCTGACAACATAAAGTCCATCATGAAAAGACTCACTGGAAACAAGCTTTATTTAAGTAAAGACTAATGTGTTGTTCGTATCAATGATGAGGCGTTGAAATTGTGACCATGTTGCTGTTATTTTGCACTGACATTTGAGTCTCAGATTTAGTTGAGAAATTAAGTACATCGGGTGGAAATTTACGTTTTTCTTGGTGGTGCTACTATTTCTAAACAGGTCTGAGCGTTTTGTTTGTTGTTATTTAGGTTCCTAACCAAATTTATCCGAAGCAAGTGGTTACCAACGCACTCGTCAGCTCTCTTTTCTCGAGCTTGTAACACACATGAGCCCTTTTCCGGTCAAAGGCAATCGCCTTCGTTCGGCTCCGTTAGCAACCAATGCACTGGAACTACAAAGTCGCCTAGGGAATTTTCCCCAAACTCAACTTATCCGAAGCAAGCGGTAATGAAGAGAATCGCCAACTTACTTCTGTCCGTGCGACCTGAAGTCGTATGAAGCGTTGTTCACCGCTTTATGAGTGAACCGTCTGTATCACCAGATGAA
>NZ_JAWOQN010000003.1:0-231552 GCF_033337395.1 Vibrio sp. YT-19(2023)
AGCAGCAGCAATTGGCGCTGGACTAAACAAAGGCCCCCTTTTAGGGGGCTCACACAAAGCCACCTTCTTTAGAAGGTCGTAATTTACTTTTACGGTCTGTTTATTGTTGTGCTAGCTTTTTGGAAGTGTTGTGAAAACGGTCCATTCTTTCTTCACTTCACCCCTGTGGCCAATCACTGTTGCGGTTACTCGACGGTTCAATGCGTGACTAACTTGGTCTGTACCTTGTGTCGCAAGTACTGTGTCTCCATAGCCGACAATGGTAACTCTATCTCCACTAATGCCGTTCTTCATGAGCTCTTTTCTAACGTTTTCAGCGCGGCGCTTAGATAAGTCAAGATTATGTTCTGCAGTACCAGTGCGACTAGCATAACCTTGAATCTCTATAGACGTGTTCGGGTACTCTTTCAAAAATTCGGATAGTTCAAGAATTTGTTGCGTAAAGATAGGGTTGATCACATCGGAATCGTTCGCAAATAGTACTCGAATTTGCATTTCTTGTGAGGAGTCAACGTACGAACCACAACCGTCGTTGTCTATTTCGGCACCCAAAGGTGTACCCGGGCACAAATCTCGTTCGTTAATGACTCCGTCAGAGTCATCATCTATATGATCAGCCCACTGATCGGCAATTGGGGTATCTATGTAATCATATTCATCACCACGATCTGATGAACTGCATGCGGAGAGCATTAATGAGAGTGTAATAAAAGCTATGTGTTTCATAATTAATACTCCACTTCTTCTAGCCATTCTTTAGGCATTTCAACCCTTAATGCACTCAACAGTTGCCCAGTTGCGTTCATCACTCGATATTTGGCGTACTGCTCTGCGTATTTAGAATCTAAGTAGTCTTTACGCGCCTCAAAGAGCTCGTTTTCAGTGTTCAATAGATCAAGCAGTGTTCGTTTACCGATGCGATATTGCTTCTCGTAAGCAATTACGGTCTCAGACGCAGAGTCAACATGATCTGATAGAAACTCTTTTTGTTGCAATGTTAAATCAAGCGCACTCCAAGAAAGCCTTAATCCTTCTTCAACATTGCGATAGGCACCTTCACGCAAGTCTTTTGCTTTATTTAGCTGGTAGGCAAAGTTTTCTGAGTTCGCTGCATCACTGCCACCATTGAATAGGTTGTAGCGTAGACGCAGCATGGCAAGTGTCTCATCACTTCGACCTTTTAAACCATCAGCGTCGTCACGCCATGTTTGCGAAGCTTCAATGGAAATGGTTGGGTAATTAACACCTTTAGACTGTTTGTATTGAAACTTAGCCGAGTCTACGTCTGCGAGCGCCACTTGAATAACGGGATGAAGTTCAAATGCCAAGCCTACCGCTTCATCAACCGTGTACGGGATAAAGTTTTGGTCCGCTCTCGGAAAGATTAACCCTTGTGGTGTTTGACCGACTAAACGAGTGAACATCGTGTGAGAGTCATACAGGTTATTTTGAGCAGCAGCTAAGTTTCCGTGTGCTTTTGCCAAACGTGCTTCTACCTGAGTCAAGTCAGCAGTAGAGCCGATACCCGAGTTGACTCGTTTTTTAATGTCATCGTAAATATCTTTATGAACAGCAAGGTTGTTTTCTGAAAGCTTTAGGACTTCATACGCTTTAACAGCGTCCAAGTACACTTTAGTCACTTCAAGTGCCTTATCTGAAGCATCTGCTAAGAGTTGAAATCTAACAGATTCAGCATCAGCTGCGGTTCGATCAATATCATTTAACGTAGCGCTACCATCCCATATTAGTTGGGTCAGTGTCACTGAAGCTTCCTTTCGAGTGTAATCCGTGTCTCCTCGACCAACTTCATCTGACGGGTCTAATCCCTCGTATCCAATTCCAGCATCTAGATCAACAGAGGGGAGGTAAGCACCTGATGAAGCTTCATTTATGTACTTCTGGCTCATAAACTCGTTAAATGCACTTTTAATATCGGGGTTATTTTGTAGCGTCTGTGCAACCGCTTGCTCTAGAGTTTGACCGAAAACTGGTGAAGACACTATTAAGCAACAGCAGGCTATATGTACTCGATTCCATCTCACGTTAGTTCTCCTAAAATCATGTCGCTCTTATTCTGTTTTATATTTGAGACGAGAAGTTACAAACAATGAATTTTCTTAGTGCGTATTATCAACTTGTTGATGTTTAAATGTTTAATTCAATAAAAAACAACAATCTTACTCTCTAAACTCTAGCATACGAGGCAAAGCTTGCTTGGTAAGTGGTCGATTTTTTCGTAGAAAACCTTTTTATCTTAAGAGCATAGCGGAAACTGGTTTAAATGAAGGCAAATTCTTCGGTTATTTTCCTTATTACTCTCAAAAAACTAAATCCTCTTGGAATAAAACGAAAAATTCATATTTTGTCTAAACTATAGACGTGTTTAGTGCAGTAACAAGCCTTTAATTAAACTAATACAAGGATGAAGAGCATGGATCGAGTAGCGTTAAGTTCATTGATGAGCAATGTCGTGGTTATAGGGCTTGATGGGAACCTGAGAAGTCTTGAAAGTGGTCAGCTACCTCAGCCTGGTGAATTAATTATTGAGGAAGTTTCTGATACATCAGAATTAATTGTACAACAGGTAACACCGCAAGGTAGTTCAATTAACGTTACTGATGATGTCACTGCGCTAATCGAGGCTATCGCTAGTGGAGAAGACCCGGCTGCTCTTGGTGAGGATTTTGAGCCAGCTGCAGGTGAGGAAAGTGGTTCTAGCCCCCAAAATACTGGTGCAATAGATCGTACTGGTGCTGAATTGTTGGCTAGTACGAATTTTGAGACCGTCGGTATTGATGGAATCGGACTATCTACAACTCAAGCACTATCTTTGTTGGATCTTTTCAGAGTAATTAATGGCCCTGTACCACCGACTATCTTAGTTCAAGAAATATCTAGTCCGACTATCAACGAAGGTGACCAAGTTGTATTCGATATTACTCTAAGTCAAACAACTGAAGACAACACTGATGTCATTCTTTCTCTCCTTGATGGAACCGCAACAGGCGGCTCAGCTGACGAGAACGGGAGTGACTACGTCAATGAGCGTGTCCTCATAACATTTTCTGATGGTACAACAGAAGAAGTTTCAGTCGGTGAAAGCGGAACCTTTACCATTTCGATCCCACCGGGTGAAAGTGACTTTACGGTCTCTATAGACTCTATTGACGACTCTGTATTTGAAGGCCCAGAAACGTTTACGCTCTCTGGCACGACAGAAGAACAAAGCACACCTGTTACTGGGACTGCCACTATTTTAGATGATGGTAGTGGACCTGGCTCAAATCCTGATGATGATCGCCCAGCGGTAACGATGAGTGATGCAGGTACGGTTAATGAGGGTGAGACAGCGAACTTCAAAGTGACGCTGTCGAATGCCTCCGAGTCCACTGTTCAAGTCGAGCTAGGCCTGAACTTAGGTGACACCGAAGCCGGTGACTTAGGTACCTTGGAATACAACACGGGAAGTGGTTGGGTGACAGTGCCAAACGATGGCGTGGTGACCGTGCCAGCAGGGCAAACTGAGTTTGATGTGCGCATCGCTTCTATTGATGACGCTGTTTATGAAGGCCCTGAAGATTTCAGTGTGACGGTGACTGGCATTGGCGCAGTGCAAGGCAGCGATACGGGTACGGCGACGATAGTGGATGACGGCACGGGTCCGGGCCCCGATCCAGATGATGACCGTCCAAGCGTGACTATTTCAGATGCTGGCACCATTAATGAGGGTGACACAGCGAACTTCAAAGTGACGCTATCGAACGCGTCTGAAGCGGAAACGCAAGTAGAGTTGGGTCTTAATCTCGGCGATACCGAAGCCGGTGACTTAGGCACCTTAGAATACAACACGGGAAGTGGTTGGTTTGCAGTGCCAAACGATGGCGTAGTAACGGTGCCAGCAGGGCAAACTGAGTTTGATGTGCGCATCGCTTCTGTTGATGACGCCGTTTACGAAGGCCCTGAAGATTTCAGTGTGACAGTAACCGGCATTGGCGCAGTACAAGGCAGCGATACGGGGACGGCGACGATCGTGGACGATGGCACTGGGCCAGGCCCCGATCCGGATGATGACCGCCCGAATGTGACTATTTCAGATGCTGGCACCATCAATGAGGGTGAGACAGCCAACTTCAAAGTGACGTTGTCGAATGCCTCCGAGTCCACTGTTCAAGTCGAGCTAGGCCTGAACTTGGGCGATACCGAAGCCGGTGACTTAGGTACCTTGGAATACAACACAGGCTCCGGTTGGGTTGCAGTGCCAAACGATGGCGTAGTAACGGTGCCAGCGGGGCAAACCGAGTTTGATGTGCGTATTGCTTCCATTGATGATGCTGTTTATGAAGGTCCAGAAGATTTCAGCGTGACGGTGACTGGCATTGGGGCGGTGCAAGGCAGCGATACGGGTACGGCAACGATAGTGGATGATGGTACGGGGCCGGGTCCCGATCCGGATGATGACCGTCCAAGCGTGACTATTTCAGACGCTGGCACCATCAATGAGGGGGATACAGCCAACTTCAAAGTGACGTTGTCGAACGCCTCTGAGTCCACTGTTCAAGTCGAGCTAGGCCTGAACTTAGGTGACACCGAAGTTGGAGACTTAGGCACCTTAGAATACAACACAGGCTCCGGTTGGGTTGCAGTGCCAAACGATGGCGTGGTAACGGTGCCAGCAGGGCAAACTGAGTTTGATGTGCGCATCGCTTCCATTGATGACGCCGTTTATGAAGGCCCAGAAGATTTCAGTGTGACGGTGACTGGCATTGGCGCAGTGCAAGGCAGCGATACGGGTACGGCAACGATAGTGGATGACGGCAGTGGCCCGGGTCCCGATCCGGATGATGACCGTCCAAGCGTGACTATTTCAGATGCTGGCACCATCAATGAGGGGGATACAGCCAACTTCAAAGTGACGCTATCGAATGCCTCCGAGTCTACAGTTCAAATCGAGCTAGGCCTCAACTTGGGTGACACCGAAGTTGGAGATTTGGGCACCCTAGAATACAACACGGGAAGTGGTTGGGTGACAGTGCCAAACGATGGCGTAGTAACGGTGCCAGCGGGGCAAACTGAGTTTGATGTGCGTATTGCTTCCATTGATGACGCGGTGTACGAAGGCCCAGAAGATTTCAGCGTGACGGTGACTGGCATTGGGGCGGTGCAAGGTAGCGATACCGGTACGGCAACGATAGTGGATGACGGCACGGGTCCAGGACCTGATCCGGATGATGACCGTCCAAGCGTAACTATTACCGATGCTGGCACCATCAATGAGGGGGATACGGCGAACTTCAAAGTAACGCTATCGAACGCGTCTGAAGCGGAAACGCAAGTAGAGTTGGGTCTTAATCTCGGCGATACCGAAGTCAGTGACTTAGGCACCTTAGAATACAACACAGGCTCCGGTTGGGTTGCAGTGCCAAACGATGGCGTGGTAACGGTGCCAGCGGGGCAAACCGAATTTGATGTGCGTATTGCTTCCATTGATGACGCGGTGTACGAAGGCCCAGAAGATTTCAGCGTGACGGTGACTGGCATTGGGGCGGTGCAAGGTAGCGATACCGGTACGGCAACGATAGTGGATGACGGCACGGGTCCAGGACCTGATCCGGATGATGACCGTCCAAGCGTAACTATTACCGATGCTGGCACCATTAATGAGGGTGATACGGCGAACTTCAAAGTGACGCTATCGAACGCGTCTGAAGCGGAAACGCAAGTAGAGTTGGGTCTTAATCTCGGCGATACCGAAGTCGGTGACTTAGGCACCTTAGAATACAACACAGGCTCCGGTTGGGTTGCAGTGCCAAACGATGGCATTGTGACCGTTTCTGCTGGGCAAACTGAGTTTGATGTGCGTATCGCTTCCATTGATGACGCCGTTTATGAAGGCCCTGAAGATTTCAGTGTGACGGTGACTGGCATTGGTGCAGTGCAAGGCAGCGATACCGGTACGGCAACGATCGTGGACGATGGCACGGGTCCGGGCCCTGATCCGGATGATGACCGTCCAAGCGTGACTATCTCAGACGCTGGCACCATCAATGAGGGGGATACAGCCAACTTCAAAGTGACGCTATCGAACGCCTCCGAGTCTACAGTACAAGTCGAGCTAGGCCTCAACTTAGGTGACACCGAAACCGGTGACTTAGGCACCCTAGAATACAACACCGGGAGCGGTTGGGTGGCAGTGCCAAACGATGGCGTGGTAACGGTGCCAGCGGGGCAAACTGAGTTTGATGTGCGTATTGCTTCCATTGATGACGCCGTTTATGAAGGTCCTGAAGATTTCAGTGTGACAGTGACTGGCATTGGTGCAGTGCAAGGCAGCGATACGGGGACAGCAACGATAGTGGATGACGGCAGTGGTCCGGGCCCTGATCCGGATGATGACCGTCCAAGCGTGACTATCTCAGACGCTGGCACCATCAATGAGGGGGATACAGCCAACTTCAAAGTGACGTTGTCGAACGCCTCTGAGTCCGCTGTTCAAGTCGAGCTAGGCCTGAACTTAGGTGACACCGAAGTTGGAGACTTAGGCACCTTAGAATACAACACAGGCTCCGGTTGGGTTGCAGTGCCAAACGATGGCGTGGTAACGGTGCCAGCAGGGCAAACTGAGTTTGATGTGCGCATCGCTTCCATTGATGACGCCGTTTATGAAGGCCCAGAAGATTTCAGTGTCACGGTGACCGGCATTGGCGCAGTACAAGGCAGCGATACCGGTACGGCAACGATTATTGATAATGATGCTCCTCCTTCTATTTCAAATGTTGTGAATGCAGTTGTTTCGGAAGAAGGTTTAGCTAATGGTATCCCTGATAATACAGGATCACCTTCAGACACCACTAACTCCGCAAGTTTCTCAGGAACATTCACAGTTGCCGATCCAGACACGGCGAATGTTTCAGTGGTATTGGCAGGCCCTAACAACCTAACATCAGGAGGGGAGCCTATATCGTGGACGTGGGACAACAGTACTCAAACGCTGACTGCGAAAACTGCTCACCTGAGCGTTGTTGCTACTGTTGTGCTGAGCGAGCCTTCAGCTTCAGGTCAAGGCTCTTGGGACTATACTATTACTCTGTTTGAGCCACTTGATCATCCTGTTAATGATGTGGAAGACATCATCAACTTTGATTTACAGATTTCTGTAAGTGATGGACAAACAACAACATCTCAAAGCTTAAATGTGGCCGTTGAAGATGATTGCCCATACGTGCCTGTTGTTGTTCAACCCGTCGATGTGTCGCTTACTGGTGCACCTAACGTTCTGACAGGGCGCATAGATTTTGCAGGAAGTGAGGCAGACGCAACCAGTCGAACATTTGGGGATGTTGTTGTGACTGCAAACGGTTATGTGTCTGACGAATCTGTGATGCTGGGAACAGCTGAAATCAATCAATCATCAGAAGGGATTGGCGTTAAAAGTTCTGGTAACAACGGTTTCCAATTAGAAAACGAAGTCGATTATCGATTCGCGGGTAATGAGGGTGTATCAGAGCAGTTAATCATAGACTTAGGCAATAAAGTTGCTTACGGAGCAGAAATAGAATTTGAGAAAATGTTTGGTGGTGAACTTGAGAAAGGAATCGCATCTTTTTATAGAGATGGTGTATTAATTGCTCAGCAATCGTTCAGCTCTGACGCAAGCAGTGGTGATTACGCGGCAAATTTCAATGTTCAACAGGGAGGCTTTGATAAAATCATCCTCGAGGCGACCAGTAATGGCAATGGCCCGGATACTGAAGACAACAGTGACTTTACCGTTAAATCAATAACCTTTACAGGTGCGTACTCTGGCGTGCCAATTGCTAGTGCGGATGGGAACCTCGGTGCTGTATATGGAGCTGATGGCCCTGGTTCTATAGTCTTAAATGGAGGTGAGGCTGGTTTAGAGACTCTAGATGGTAAAGACGTGTTGATATACGTCGATCCACAAAACTCTAATAGACTGATTGCAGAGGCTGATGGAGAGCTTGCATTCGAAGTTCAACTTACACCTAGCACTGGAAAATGGGAGTTCTTCCAATACTTACCTTTGACCTCACCTTATGGCGATGGGGATATCGATTTTAACTACACGATTACTGATAATGATGGAGACAGTAAAACGGGGTACTTTTCTGTCAACCCTTACGCCCCACCAATCGTAGAAGGTGTAACTCTAAACGTTTCTGAGGAAGGCTTAAGCAACGCCATTGCTGATGACTCTGCTCTAAACGGCTTTGATGACACAACTGAATCGAGTACTGATGTAGAACAATTGACGCTGGGTCAAACCGTTGATTCTGTTACGCTCAGTGAACCATCTACAGCTCTTACTAGTAACGGTATCTCTGTAACGTGGACGTTATCAAATAACGACCAAATGCTTATCGGTTCAGCGAACGGTGAAGAGGTTATCAAAATATCAGTCAATGATACTGGAGTGGTATCTACGGAGCTTCTTGGTCCGATTGATCACTCCAACCCATCTGGAGAAGACACCTTAAATATTGAGGTGCCTGTGCTTGTCTCGAATGCTCGTGGTCTTACTAACTCCACAACGGTCAACGTTATTGTGGAAGATGACTCACCAGATTCTGCATCTATTATTCACGATGTAGTTGCAGAAACTAAAGAAAGTGCCAACGTTCAGCTCATAATGGATGTCTCGGGTTCTATGCGAACGGATAATCGCTTGCAGATAATGAAAGATTCGGCAACTCAGTTATTGAATCAATATGAGTCTATCGGTCAAACGCGAGTTCAAATTATTACTTATAGCAGTACAGCATCCACTTACGCTATAGGTGCTGCGACGTGGCTGACGGTCGAGGAGGCCAAAGCGTATATTGAGACGCTAACTGCGGGTGGCGCGACTAACTATAACAACGCGCTAAATGAAGCAAAACAGTCATGGGATGATGTAGGTAAGTTAACCAGTGCGTCGAATGTTAGTTACTTCTTGTCAGATGGTCAGCCAAACCCTGCGTCATCATTTATAAACGACGCTCGCGAGCAGAGTTGGATTGATCACCTAACCGATCCTGATAATCAGATAACAGCCCTAGCGTATGGTATGGGCGTTAATCTTATGCCGGAGCAATTAGATCGCGTAGCATATGATGGCTTTTTGAATCAAGACCTTGATGGTGTTGTGGTTCCTGACGTAACTCAATTACCTCCGGTTATGTTGCAGTCAGTGATTCAACCTGTTGGGGGGAACTTGATGTATACCACTTCTCCAGATACAGGTATTGGGGCAGATGGTGGTTATATTAGCGAAATAGAACATGACGGTGTCACTTATTCGTTTGATGGTACAGACCTAATAGTAACTGACAATAACGATGGTATTTCGCATGCATTTGACGACACAACGATGCAGCTTACTATCTATATCGACAGCAAACATACTCTGGAAATCGACTTAAACGATGGTGCGTATGCATTTTATGGTGCGGTGGGTGATACAGTTGAAACGTTAGACTTCGATTATGTATTGACGGATAACGATGGTGATCAAAGTGAGAACACCCTGCAATTCGTTATTGATGAAAACGGAGGAGTAAATGCTTCAAGTAATGGCTCTGCAAATATTATTGAAGCTGAAGTGGACGTAAGTCATGACATCTTGATCGGTAATGATAACGAGGCAGATGTCTTTAAATGGGTCAACGACTCCTTGGATACAGGAACAGATCTAATTAGAGGTTTTGAGAGAGATTTGGACACCTTAGATCTGAGTGAAGTCGTTGAAGATGCAGGGCACAATACGATAGAAGAACTTCTCAATAGTATTGACTTGAACATTGATGGCGATGACTTATCTCTAGAAATAACCCATAACGATGGAAACTCAATTCAAACTATCGTAATAGAAAACGGGGCGACAGAGTTTAGTGATTTAATCGTGGGAAATGCGGACTTTGAGAGAGATGTGTTATCCGCACTTACTAAGGTTAACTTAGAGCCATAATGAAAAAGGGCCAGTAGGCCCTTTTCTTCTGCTTTGTCTTACTTATTCGTAGCCTAAAGCACTTTACATGCAAAACCTTTTAAGTAGAAACCTTCTGGATATGCTGTATCGGTTGGGTGGTCAGCGGCTTGTTCAAAACGCTCCACAAACTTTACTTGGCGGTTAGCGTCTACGGCTGCATCAGCGATGATTTTCTGGAACAGAACTTGATCCATCAAGCCAGAGCACGAGTAGGTCAGTAGAGTGCCGCCCGGTTTTAGAATTTGCATTGCTAGCATGTTGATGTCTTTGTAACCACGACATGCACCGTTTAGTTGTGCTTTGCTCTCTGCGAACTTCGGTGGGTCCATAATAACCACATCGAACTGAGTTCCTTGATCACGATACTCACGAAGCAGCTTAAACACGTCTGCATTTAGGAACACGGCACGCTTCTTCGAAATATCAAAATCGTTTAGCTCTGCGTTGAATTTTGCGGTATCTAAAGCAGGTTGCGACACGTCAGCGTTAATCACACGCTTTGCATCACCTTTTAGAGCGTAAAGTCCGAAGCCACCTGTGTAAGAGAAGCAGTTAAGAACTTCTTTGCCTTTCATATATTTCATCGCTTGCTGGCGACTATCACGTTGATCTAGGTAGAAACCTGTTTTGTGTCCGCCAACGATATCTACACTAATCTTTACGCCATTTTCTTCGATGACGACCGATTTAGGTGGCTCTTCGCCGTGCAAGACGCCCGTGATCTCTTTTAAACCTTCTTTTTTACGAACGGCCACGTCAGAGCGCTCGTACACATTACAATCAGGGAAGCACTCAACCAGAGCGTCAACAATAGCCTGCTTATTGTGTTCTGCGCCAGCACTGAGAAGTTGGCACACAAAGAAATTTTGGTAACGGTCGATCGTAACGCCTGGTAAGCCGTCAGACTCTGCTGCGATAAGGCGATAACCCGTAAGGCCATCACGTTCGATAATGTCTTCACGAAGAAGTTGTGCGTCTTTAAGTCGTTTAACGAAAAACGCGGTGTCGATTTCTTCTTTATCAAAACTCCAAATACGAGCACGAATTTGCGAAGCTGGCGAATATGCCGCCTTAGCTAGCCATTTACCGTCGTGAGTGAATACATCAACCGTTTCGCCAAGAGCAGGTTCGCCCTCAACTTTGTTGATGCCTCGAGAGAAGATCCAAGGGTGCTTGCGCTTGACCGATTTCTCACGACCTTTAACCAAATAGATAGCAGCTGTCATTTCATTAGCTCTTGTTGAATTTTGAAAGGGGCGTATTGTCCGGGATGTGAATGGTAAAAGCAATATCCCTCGGCAATCCAGTACATTGTAGTGACTTTTAAATACAAAAAGGTCACTAAAGTGACCCTTTTATTTGAATTTGCTGTAACAGATTCCGTTGTTATGCTTTAAGTCCAGTAAGTAGTGCTTCCATTGTGTCGCTTTGCTTACGCAGTTGATCAACGTTTTGTGAAGTCGTGCTTATCATATTGCACACGTTATCTGCTTGAACTCGAATTTCTTCAACGCTTGAGGCGATATTGTCCGCGACTACACCTTGCTCTTCAGCTGCTGTTGCAATTTGAATGCTACTGTCGGAGATAGTTTGATTTTTATCTGCCAAAGAGCCGATTTCGTGATTCACTTCCGTCATGAGGTTTTGTCCCTCATTTGCATTATTAACTGTCACTTCCATCAGCTTAGTAAGCGACTGGCTGTTACGCTGTAACGATTCAATCATCGTTTGGATTTCAACTGTCGCTTGCTGAGTGCGTCCCGCAAGAGCGCGAACCTCATCCGCAACGACCGCAAATCCACGACCTTGTTCTCCAGCACGTGCTGCTTCAATGGCTGCGTTCAATGCAAGTAGGTTAGTTTGCTCGGAAATCCCATTAATGGTTGTCACGACTTCATCAATTTGTGCGGCATTAGCATCTAACTCCGCTACTGCTTGAGACGCAGATTGAATCTCATTAGAGAGGTTCGAAATCGAGTGAAGCGTATTCTCAACTTTCACTTGTCCAGACTGAGCCACGTTACGTGCATCATCGGTTTGCGTGCTTGAATCGTGAGCTAGTGTCGCGACTTCTCGAATCGTTGATGCCATCTGTTCAGTTGCACTCGCAAGAGAGTTGAGGTGTTCCTGCTGACTCGCTGAAATATCTGAACTGTGATGAATCGATTGATTCAGGTCTGAGCTAATTTGTTGCATTAACGCCACAGACTCTTGAATCGACAGCACCATTTGTTGCTCTCGTTCTGCAACTTTGTCTATCGTAATAGCAATTTCACTAAACTCGTCGCGAACAGGGAAGAAGTTCATTCTCGCAGTTAAGTCGCCACCAGCAAGAGTGTTTAATGCTTTGTTCATCGTGAACATCGCGCCGCCAATAAACGTCATGATGTAGTAAACACCAAGAGCGAGAATAAACAAGCTCACACAGATGATGCTCACTTGAGTCGTTGATAGGGCAGTCCATAAAGAAAGTTCATGGTTCGCAACCAAACTGTACGCACCATTTAAAACAGACACGGATTGCGGACCAGAGCCAATAGAAACGGTTTCTGAACCCGCTATGAGGCTTGCTACTTGAGATTGAGAAAGATTGCCTGCCTCTATCAGACCTTTCATAAGCATGAGCTCTTCTTGGTACATACTTGAGATCAGTGTATTAGCCGCGCTATTAAGGACGAGAGTGAGAATGACTAAAGCAAGAAGAGGGAGAACGAAGAGCAAATAGAACTTTTCTTGAATCTTTAAGTGAATGAGATACTTATCAATCCAGCGGAATGGAATTTCTTTCATAATTATAATAACCGTGCAAAAACCCACTATCCTTAGTGGGGTGAATAGACAAAAAGAATATATCACTCAGTAAAAAGAAGCGGTACAAAGATGAACGTAAAGTGTGAGAGATTTATAGTAAAAGGTCATGTTCAAGGCGTGGGCTTTCGTTACCATACTTCCCATCAAGGATTGAAGCTAGGATTAACAGGTTATGCGAAGAACCTAAACAATGGTGATGTTGAAGTGATGGCGTGTGGAACAGACGCGCAAATAGTTGCGTTTTCGGAATGGTTACAAGAAGGACCGCGAACGGCAACAGTAGAGCATGTGATGCAGGAGCCTGCGTCGTATAAGCCGTTACGCGGTTTTAAAATTTTATGAACCTACAAGCATTTAGCTGGCTTTGGTAGGCCGGCTAATTTGGTTGCTTGTTTGGCTGGCCCCTTTTTAAACAGCTTGAATAGATACTTACTATTACCTTTTTCTGGGCCGTGCGCTTTTTCCATCGCTTTCACAAGCATACGCACTGCAGGGGAGGTATTAAACTCTTCATAAAAGTCTCGCACAAAATGCACAACTTCCAAATGAGCATCCGTAAGCTCGATGTCTTCTTCTTTTGCTAAAAGCTCAATCATACCTTCTTCCCATTGAGTATGATCCAATAAGTAGCCTTGAGCATCCGTTTCAATTTCTTTGCCGTTGTAAACGAACATAACGTTTTATCCGTTAAGTAAACATGGATGTTTATAGAT
Organism: Vibrio sp. YT-19(2023); assembly: GCF_033337395.1. NCBI lineage: Bacteria > Pseudomonadati > Pseudomonadota > Gammaproteobacteria > Vibrionales > Vibrionaceae > Vibrio > Vibrio sp. YT-19(2023). The sequence goes on from NZ_JAWOQN010000003.1 coordinate 13,510, forward strand.
TAGCGACAGCCGAGAATGTTCTCAACAAAAGAATCTCGAAGTCGTATCGAGCGAATCAAAAGCGTACAAAATGGTGAGTGTTTTTGACTGAGCTAGGTACTTTGATATAAATGCTCTTTTATTCAAATAAATAGGAAACTATTCAGTTTGTTAGAAATTTTACGGGGTGAGTACCAACGAAATTGCATGGATATCCAGGCTTATTCATTTTTGTTTTGGTTTTTTCTTGGCTACTTGTCTGATTATGGGATTTTATGGGTGAATGAATAGCTGACAACGTTGTGTTTATTTTCATAGACCGATATTCTCTTTTATTGATGAAAAGCCTGTATTCAGGTTAGAAACAACAATGATGACAAGGAGTTAGTCATGTCGAAACAACGTTACATTGAGATTAATGACAATGTAAAATCCACTTGGTCCATCGAGCGTATTTGGCAACTTGCAGAATCCTTACCTGTAGAAGAAATTTCGATTGATGATATCAAAGGCCCAAATGAAGTGACTTGGTTTAGTCATGAAGGGCCACAGCCAACCTGCCGTGAAATTGCAAAACATTGCCAACGAATCAACAATGCTGATTTGTCGTATCCGGTAATCTTAACCAGTGACTATCGTGTTTTTGACGGTATGCACCGAATCGCCAAGCAAATCATGTTAGGAGAGGAAACGATCAAAGTGAGACGCTTTAGAGAAAATCCAGAAGCTGACGAAGTTATCGAGTTGTCAGTAGAGCAGGCGTAATACACTGAATTGCACACAAAGAAAAAGCCCGAAGGAATTACCTTCGGGATTTTTGATTCTACTTAACGAGAAACGATTAATCGTCGTTCATAATACCTAGAATGCTTAGTAGGCTGATGAAGATGTTGTAGATTGATACATACAAAGTTACTGTCGCAGAGATATAGTTTGTTTCACCGCCACGAATAATGCTTTGTGTTGTCATCAGGATCGCCATAGTAGAGAAAATGATAAACAAGCTGCTCAACGCCAAGTGTAAAAGGGTTGATTGAATAAAGAAGCTTGCAATCATGCCCACAACCAGCACAACAAATAGTGATAGCATTAAGCCACCCATCATCGATAGGTCACGTTTCGTTGTTAGTGCGTATGCCGATGCTGCCATGAAAGATAGTGCCGTACCACCGAGTGCGGTTAATACGATATCGCCCATGCCTGCACCGATGTACATGTTTAGAATAGGGCCAACGGTGTAACCTAAGAAGCCAGTAAATAGGAACGTAAACACAAGGCCAAGACTGTTGTTACGGTTTTTTTCTGTTAAGAATAATAGGCCGTAGAAACCAACCAGCATTAGGATGATACCTGGATGTGGAAGGTTAAATGCCATTGCAACGCCAGCAACGACTGCCGACCATAAAAGTGTCATTGAAAGTAGAGCGTAAGTATTACGCAATACTTTGTTCGTTTGTAGAGCACTTTCTTGAGTTGAAGTGCGGGTAAACATTGGACTGTTCATAATCTTCCTCGATAAGAGACTTTCTTTTAAGTACATTTATGGGATTGAAAGTTCAAAAAATCAAGCCCTAACCATACGTAACTTAGATAAAATAATAATAGAAATAAGATGTTATGTATTTGGCAACTTGTAACACAATATTACTGCCTAGCATAGCTATGTCGATTCGGCTAAATCTTAGTGGTGTAAGATTTGCGCTAGGAAGTTTTGGGTCCTATCCGATTGAGGATTCTCAAAGAAGTCGACCGGGTTGTTTTCTTCGATGATCTCTCCTGCGTCCATGAATATCACGCGATCGGCAACCTCTTTAGCAAAGCCCATTTCATGTGTCACACATAGCATAGTCATGCCTTCCTCGGCGAGTTCGACCATTACATCCAGTACTTCGCGAACCATTTCCGGGTCGAGTGCAGATGTTGGCTCATCAAAAAGCATGACTTTAGGGTTCATACACAAAGAGCGAGCAATCGCCACACGTTGTTGCTGGCCACCAGACAGCTGACCGGGATACTTCTCCGCTTGGTCTGGAATTTTTACACGTTCCAGATATTTCATCGCAACCGCTTCTGCCTCATCTTTTGGCATCTTCTTCACCCAGATAGGCGCGAGCGTACAGTTTTCCAGTACGGTTAAATGAGGGAAGAGATTAAAGTGTTGAAAGCACATGCCCACTTCTCGGCGTACTGCTTCAATGTTCTTTAAGTCTTCAGTTAATTCCGTACCAGAGACGTAAATGCTGCCTGCTTGGTGCTCTTCAAGGCGGTTAATACAGCGAATCATCGTTGATTTTCCCGACCCAGATGGGCCACAGATAACGATTTTCTCGCCGCGCTTAACGTCGAGGTTAATATTTTTTAGTACGTGAAACTCACCATACCATTTATTCATGTCCTTCAATTGGATCATGTAATCTTGTTGTTGCGTCATAATATGTCCTTGATCTTGATGAGTTATCGTTTGTGACCGGTATGAAGTTTGTTTTCAAGCCATATCGAATAGCGCGACATGCCAAAACAAAATACCCAAAACACTAACGCGACAAATACATAACTTTCTGTAGCAAAACCTAACCATTCAGGGTCGGTATTTGCTGCTTGTCCTATACCGAGTACGTCAAACATGCCAATGATGAGTACTAAACTGGTGTCTTTGAACAAACCGATGAAGGTGTTCACGATAGAAGGAATAGTAATCTTTAGCGCCTGTGGCAAGATAATAAGCCCAGTCTTTTTCCAGTAACTTAACCCAAGCGCATCAGCGGCTTCATATTGACCTTTCGGAATGGCTTGTAGACCACCGCGTACCACTTCTGCCATGTAAGCGGAGGCAAACATAACCACACCTATAAGGGCGCGAATCAGTTTATCTGTCTCTGAACCTTCAGACATAAACAATGGAAGCATAACCGAAGCCATGAACAAAACCGTAATCAGAGGAACGCCACGCCAAACTTCAATGTAGACGGTACAAATGCTGCGAATGATCGGCATCTCTGAACGTCTACCAAGCGCAAGCACCACACCAATTGGCAGTGAAACTACGATACCAACTAACGCAATAATGAGCGTAACGAGTAATCCACCCCATTTGTGTGTATCGACCACTTCTAGTCCAAAGACACCCCCGTATAACAGCCCAGCGATGATGAATGGGTAGATGTTTACGAAGAAAAGCCAAATCCACATCCTTTTCGGTGTCTTCTCATAAGCGAGTAAAACAGTAAATATGGCCAATGTGATATAGAAAAGGCGAGGGCGCCATAGTTCGGACTCTGGATAAAAACCATACATGAACTGCTCCCAGCGCACGCTGATAAATACCCAGCAAGCACCATCTCGGCTACAGTCGTCACGCGTTGAGCCAATCCAGTCTGCGTTAATAAACGCCCAATCCACGATATACCATATTGCAGTTACGACAATATACGCAAGAATGACAGTAACAATGGAATTGATAGGGCCATTAAATAGATTTTTCCGCATCCAACCAACGAAGCCTACAGTATTGGCGGGTGGTGGGAGATCCGGTTGAAATTGATGAGTACTCATATTATCTCTCCACCAGCGCGACTTTACGGTTATACAAGTTCATTAATGCAGACGTAATCAGACTTAATGTCAAGTACACGCCCATCGTCATAGCAATGATCTCAATCGCTTGTCCCGTTTGGTTCAGGGTAGTACCAGCAAACACAGAGACAAGATCTGGATAACCAATCGCCATCGCTAACGATGAGTTTTTGGTGAGGTTGAGATATTGACTGGTTAAAGGTGGAATAATAATTCGTAACGCTTGAGGAATGACAACAAGCTTTAAAGTTTTCGAGCGTGGTAAGCCTAGCGACATCGCTGCTTCGGTTTGACCATGACTAACCGCATTAATACCAGAGCGAACAATCTCAGCAATGAAAGAAGCTGTATAAACACTCAATGCCAAAAGTAGCGCAGCCAATTCAGGAATAATGCTAATACCACCTCGGAAGTTAAACCCTTTTAGTTCAGGATAATTCAGTGAAATTGGCATACCAGCAAGGAAGTACACAACCAATGGAAGGCCAACAACTAAACCCAAAACTATTCTTCCCATTGGGGTTTGTTGCCCAGTGAGACGTTGCTTATTATTCGCCCATACATTAATTAATAAGCTTGCGATTACCCCGAAGATTAACGCGGCAATAACGTAGCTACTGCCAGGTTCCATAGTCGGTGCAGGGAAATATAAGCCACGAACGTTCAGGAAAATAGCTTCACCAAGACTTAAGCTTTGGCGTGGTGAGGGTAATGCTTGAAGAACAGCGAAATACCAGAAGAATATTTGCAGAAGAAGGGGGATATTTCGGAAAGTTTCGATATAAACTGCCGCTAAACGACTAACTAACCAGTTAGAAGAAAGGCGGGCAACCCCCATGGTAAAGCCAATCACAGTAGCCAGAATAATACCTAATACGGAGACTAACGCCGTATTAAGAAGGCCGATGATAAATGTTCTACCGTAAGAGTACGTTTCATCGTATTCAATTAATGTTAACCCAATACCAAACCCGGCTTCTTGATTCAGAAAACCGAAGCCCGTTGCAATACCACGAGCATCTAAGTTATTGAGAGCGTTGTTTACAATCGTGTAAAAGAAAAATACCAGTGCAGCAATGGCAATGATCTGGAAAATAGCAGAACGAAAGGCAGGATTATAAATCAGGCTCTTGCTTCCGCTTGGTTTGGACATCGTACTTGGCGATGTATCTTGTGTCGGTTTCATACAGCGATAACCTCAAACCTTAGTTATAGATATCGGCCTGTATAACGAAGTTTCGTCCTTGCTGGCTAAAGAATAACGCTCTCATGTCTGGTGACATACGAACCTTTAAAGCCGTTCCACCAAGCGAGCGCTTTTCGCCATCCAATGAGCGATCCTTACTCATACAGTGAGATATAATCAAGAAAAAGGGCGGCATGAACCGCCCTGATTAACTCTTTCTATCGGATTGGTGGCGCGTACATAAAGCCGCCTGCATTCCATAGCGCATTAACGCCACGAGAGATTTCTAACGGCGAACCAGTACCGACTGTACGTTCGAAGCTTTCACCATAGTTACCAACTTGTTTGATAACCTGGTAGCCCCAATCGTCGCGGATACCCAACCCTTTGCCTTTAGGGCCATCAACACCGAGGATACGCTTGATGTTTGGATCTGTTGACTTCAGCATTTCATCCGCATTCTTCGAACTAATACCGTATTCTTCAGCGTTAATCATCGCAGACAATGTCCACTTAGCGATGTTAAACCATTGATCATCGCCTTGACGAACGACTGGACCTAGTGGCTCTTTAGAGATGATTTCTGGAAGAACGGCCGCAGAGGACGGATCTTTCAAATTCAAACGCAGTGCATAAAGGCCAGATTGGTCAGTTGTTAATACGTCACAGCGTCCCGCATCAAAACCTTTCGAAGTTTGCGCAGCTGTGTCGAATACCACTGGTTTGTACGCCATGCCTTGGTTGCGGAAATAATCTGCAAGGTTTAGCTCGGTTGTTGTACCTGATTGAACACATACCGACGCACCATCAAGCTCTTTAGCACTTGAGATACCAAGTTCCTTCTTCACCATAAAACCTTGACCGTCGTAGTAGTTCACACCTACGAAGTTTAGGCCCAGTGCAGTGTCACGGTGGAGAGTCCAGGTCGTGTTACGGGAAAGCACATCAATCTCACCAGATTGAAGCGCAGTGAAACGTTCTTTTGCGGTTAGGGGGACATATTTAACTTTCGTTTTATCCCCAAGAACGGCTGCAGCCAGTGCTTGGCAATATTCTACGTCGATACCTTCCCATTCGCCTTTTGAGTTAGGGTTAGAGAAACCAGGTAGACCGGTACTTACGCCACAAGTAAGAAAGCCTTGTTTTGTGACTTTGTCCAGAGTAGTGTCTGCTGCTTGAGCTGATGTTGCCATCATCGCAGTAGAAGCCGCTACGACGGAAGCAAGAACTGTGAGTTTATTTGCCATTTGTATCCTTCCTGTATGATCCATGTTTAATCAGGAGTGACCTGAAATAACGTGTCCAATTCGTTAGAGTTATCGTCCTACGTGATTGATTTTCGAAGAAACGGCATTCGATAGATCAACCAGTTATAAGCGTAGGAAAGGATCTGTTAATTCTCAAATATATAATTTAAATGAAGTTTTGAGAGAACTTACAAAGTGCCTTGAGATTTAGAATGACGAAATGTTAATTGTTTGTAAATAGTGCAATTCATGGACAATTTGGTGCATCAGAACAATCAATAGAAGAGTGAACAATACAAAAGAATAAAAAGTTGTTATTAAAACCGTCATTAGCTGAGCAAGGTGAAGTTCAGTAAAAATTCAAACAAAAATTATTTGTGATACCGAAACAGGGTGATGAGCTTGCCCCATTTTTGGTAGCATGGTCTACAACAGCTAATTAGAGTAATCATGGATTGAAATGCGATATTTTCCTCTGTTCTTAGATTTAATTAATAAACCCGTTCTCGTCGTGGGTGGCGGTGAGGTGGCAAGCCGAAAGGTGGAAGCGTTGCTAAAGGCTGGGGCGGATGTGACTATCGTTTCTCCGACGTTGGTTGATTTTCTGTCTAAGCTTGCTTCTGAGCATCAACTGCGCTGGGTACAACGTTTCTATTCGAGTGACATTGTCACTAAAAACTTTGTTCAAGTGTGGGCGACGACAGACAATCCTGAGCTAAATCACCAAGTGTACAAAGATGCCAAAGAGCTAGGCATCTTGGTTAACGTTGTGGATGATAAGCCTTATTGTGATTTCATCACGCCGTCAATGATTAATCGTGGCCGCATCCAAATCGCTATCTCTAGTGGTGGAGCTTCACCAGTTTTAATTCGAAACATCCGTGAAAAACTTGAATCGATACTGCCACAAAACATGGGGTTGATGGCGGATTTTGCTAACTCAAAGCGAAACTCAATTAAAGAGGCATTGCCTAGCGTCGATTTACGCCGTAAGTTTTGGGAGCAATTCTTCTCGAATCCCGAGGTTGAAAACGCACGAGATAATCGAGAGTTAGAAGCAATTTACCAAGCGACCATGGCAACACCTTTAGATGAAAAGGGAAGTTGTACTTGGGTTCATGTTGGGAAAGATGTTGAGATGTTGCCAATAAAAGCCGTACGCTATATGCAACAAGCGGAGCTGGCTCTGTACTCAACTCGATGTGAAGCGAATGTGTTAGAACTAATACGCAGAGATGCAGAAAGAGAAGCTTTCTCGAGCGCTGCTGAGCTTTCGGATATGCTGGCCAAGGCTAAAGCTGAAAAGCTTCGAATTTGCGTGTTCATACCACAAGGAACGAGCGAATTCGTATTGCTGCAAGGGCAGGACTTGGTTATCTAGCAATGCCAAATGCTAAAAGTGGATACGTAGTTCGTTACACAAAAGCCAATAAAAAACGCCAGCGGATTATGCGCTGGCGTTTTTACTTACTTCTCAGATTGATTAATCACGGAAGTTGTTAAACTGGAATGGGATACCCATCTCTGCTTCACGAATCGCTGCCATTGTCGCTTGCAGGTCGTCGCGTTTCTTACCAGTAACACGTACTTTGTCGCCTTGAATAGAAGCTTGTACTTTTAACTTTGCGTCCTTGATAAGTTTCACTACTTTTTTCGCCGTTGGAGTATCAATACCTTGGCGGAAAAGCAGAGTTTGGTGCCAGTTTTTACCAGTAACGTCTGGGTCTTGTGCATCCATTGCGTTCGCGTCAATGTTACGCTTCGCTAAGTGGCCGCGTAAAATGTCGCGCATTTGCTTAAGTTGGAAGTCACCTTCCGCAGACATTTTTACGTTTTCTTCTACTAGCTCAAAGCTCGCATTTACGTTGCGGAAATCGAAACGAGTAGACAATTCACGGTTAGCATTATCAACGGCGTTACGTAGTTCAACCGTATCGATTTCAGAAACAATATCAAACGATGGCATGAAGATTCCTTGATTATTTTGTTATAGGGACTTTCGGGACTTAACAGCGCTTGCCAGCATATCTAGCATTGTAGCAGTGTCTTCCCAACCTAGGCATGGATCTGTAATAGACTGACCATACGTTAGGTTATTGATGTCAGTCATTGGCTGATTGCCTTCAAGAATAAAGCTTTCTGCCATGATACCCGCAATACGAGTGCTGCCTGACTTAATTTGGTTACAAATGTCTTGAGCTACGTCGATTTGTTTTCTGTGTTGCTTCTGACAGTTTGCATGGCTGAAATCCACAACCAAACGTTGTGGCAATCCAAACTCAGCTAAAGCATCACATGCTTGTTTGACTGATGCTTCATCAAAGTTAGGGCCTTTTTCTCCACCGCGCAGAATAATATGACCGTAAGGGTTACCACTTGTGCGGTAAACCGTCATTCGACCGTTCTTATCTGGCGAGTAGAAGTAATGCGATGCTTTCGATGCGCGAATTGCATCAATTGCAATTTTTACGTTGCCATTTGTGCCATTTTTGAAACCAACTGGGCAAGATAGTGCCGACGCCATTTCACGGTGAATTTGTGATTCCGTTGTGCGAGCACCAATCGCGCCCCAAGTGATCAAATCCGCGATGTATTGACCAGTGATCATATCAAGAAACTCAGTAGCAGTCGCAAGACCAAGCTTGTTGATATCCAGTAGTAGTTTACGAGCTTTATGAAGACCAGCTTCAAGTGCGTAAGAACCATCTAGGTTAGGGTCCGTAATCAAACCTTTCCAACCAACTACTGTACGAGGCTTTTCAAAGTAAGTACGCATCACGATAAATAGCTCGTCTTTGTACTTGTCTTGGATTTCACTCAGGCGAGTGGCGTAATCAATGGCAGCTTCAGTGTCGTGAACAGAACACGGACCTACAATCGCAAGAAGGCGATTGTCTTCACCCGATAAAATGTTTTCAATCTGACGACGAGATTGAGCGATACGGTCTGCAACGTCATCCGTAATAGGATGTACACTACCTAGCTCTGCTGGGGTAGGCATTGGACCCAAAGGCTGGGTTCTCAATTCATCTGTTTTTATAGGCATGTTATAGCTTTATTCTCTATTGCGAAGGGGTAAAGATAACGGAATTACAGGCAGGAATAAACCGTTTCACGGGAATCTTCGCCAGGAAATACCGAATTGTATACAAAGGTGTAGGTATTCATTTAAATGACTTATGTATAAATGACAAAACTTGATCATTAAATCAATATATATACATTTGAATTTATAACCATTTTATCTATCTCGCTGTAAGGTAATCTAAGTAACTGCGATAAACTTCATACCTCACGGGTGACGCCGTCACTTTATGAGGGTTAAATAACTCGTGAGATCGAGCTTTTGTTAACATTTCTTTGACATCTATTTCTTTCGTTGATTAACTGGTCTGACTAGATTGGTAAGGAGACCAAAATGTTATCAGCTCTACGTCGTGCGAATTTGTATCTAAATCTGTTTGGCTTTTCAAAAGTGCCGCTGATTTGGCTTTGCCACCCTAAAATCATTGCGATAGATAGCAAGCATGTTGAGGTTCGTATCCCATTACGCAGAAGAACGAAGAACCACCTGAATAGCATGTATTTCGGCGCTTTAGCCGTTGGCGCTGATGTTGCTGGTGGTTTTCTTGCTATGAGTAAAGCGCAAGAAAAGGGAGAAGCGATCTCGCTAGCATTTAAAGGTGTGAAAGCCGAGTTTTTAAAGCGCCCGGAAGCCGATGTGCACTTTGTTTGTAACGATGGTCATGTCATTGATGAGATGCTCGAGCACACCTTGGCAACGGGTGAACGAGTAAATCGTGACGTAAAAATTGTCGCGCTGTGTCCTAACTTACATGGTGACGAGCCAATGGCTGAATTCTCGCTTACTCTTTCGATAAAAAAAGCAGCCCAACAAAGAAAAGAGGCTGCTTAGTGGTTTGTGGCTCGTTTGTATAAAGGCGTTGGCTTAATTGAGTTCAATCTTCTCGATAGAGACGATTTTGGAGCGATTTAAGACCACTTTCCAGCGGTAATAAACAGGCTCATCGGTGTGGTTGTCCTCTTTGACAATCACATTGAGCAAATGACGTTTCTCTACTGACTCTTTGGTTACTTGACCTTCATTTAAACGGTAAACTCGGTTTGAGCTTTTATCCATCAAGCGGATGATAGGGCGCAAACTGATATTCAATGTTTCTCTCGTTTGTTCGTAACCACTCAAGAAAAGAGAGGTCGCCATTTCGGTTTTCTCGTGATAATGAAGAATCTGCTCTTCACGTTGCACGACGCGCTTTTTCCGTATTCTTTGAATCTTATCCGGCAAGCTACTTAAGGTACGATAATCGAGCCACTCCAATTTTTTGCCAACCACTTTTTTCGTCGTTGGGTCAACGTACTTCTTACGCCATTTGGGCTTGCCTTTACGGATCCATCGCCACATGGCATCGCGTAAATCATCTTTAAAGATTTCTCGTAAAGCGTAAATAAAAGACATCGCGATAATGAATGAGGCAGAAATTTCCCCCAGATAATCGCGAGCGAGAATCACGGTCGAGGTCACGACAACCATCACCAAACCGGTTGCAATACCTTTGATAGCGCGCTTAATGTTGTTACCCATCGATATGGTTTCTTCACGAAGCACGATAGGGTGTTCAATCAATCGCCTTAGCAAGCGCATTTTGTTAGATAAGCGAGTAACGTCTTCAACGACTCTTGATGAGTTGTATTTGTTGAGTTTACGATGGGCTTGCTCTTTCTCACATAGCGTGATCAGGCGCTTCTTGATCGTGCCATAGTCGCCTTCACGTGGGAGATGAGCCACCAGTGACAGGAACTTTTGCTCGGTATACCAAGACAGATAGTTATCGATGTTAACGTAGTAGCGTTTTAAGTTCTCTTCATAAGGAATAGAACGCCGCAAGCGCTTTAAAATCTCAAGCGTGAGCTCGATAACTTCGTCCACTTCATCTTCCGTTACGGAGTTGTTCTCATGTTTGTTTAAACTTGCTACCGCTTTGTCTAGCGCGATAACGTATTGGTAAGCGAACAAACTCAAACTTACTCGGTATTGCTGATTCGACAGGCGTCCACGTTTGGCAAGTCGACTGTGTACTAGCGGAAGAAGGATTTCAGTACTGTAATAAGATCGTTGCTGTGTTATTGAGGTGTAATAAAATTCGGATTCACTGATGATATCGGCGTTTAAACCAAGCTCACCAGGTATAAAAAAGTAAATATCTAGGTCGACACTTTTGCTCTTTGCGAGTGCATGACTGATTTTTAATGTTATTGAGTCTTGTTTATCGACGGTGACCAAAGAAAGCTCCTGACTTTGCTAAAGCATTCTTAACTTATGCGTTCCGTTGAGCAGATAAGTATAAGAGTGCTAAAAGAGTGACTGGGGCATATAGCTGAACGACAACAGCATAACAGAGCACTATGCTTTTCTCTCTGATTTTCTTGTTAGTTTAGGTATAATTCCACGTAAATTTAAAAAGAGACAAAATCAATGATTAAAATTGGTCAAATTAACAGCTTAGAAGTCATTAAAAAGGCTGATTTTGGCGTATTTCTGGATGGCGATGATTACGGTTCTGTTCTACTACCTAGTAAGTATGTACCAGAGGGTACTGAAATTGGTGAGCATGTAGACGTATTTCTGTACTTCGATTCAGAAAGCCAACTTGCTGCGACCATTGAAAGACCAATTGCCCAAGTGGGTGAATGGGGTTTAATGAAGATTGAGGGTGTGAATGCGACAGGTGCTTTTGTAAATTGGGGCATCAAAGAAAAGGACTTACTGATTCCTTTTAGTGAGCAACGCACTCGCTTCTCTGCCGGACAAACCATTTTAGTGTATGTTTATACCGACAAAGCGTCAGGTCGCATTGTTGGTACGACTAAGTTCAATAAATGGTTAGATAAAACTCCAGCGAATTATGAAGTTAACGAGCAAGTTAATTTGATCATCGCAGAGCGTAGTCAACTTGGTTATAAAGCTATCGTTAACGGTAAGCATTGGGGCATGATTTTCCCATCGGATGTTTTTGGTAAGCTTTACATCGGTAAAAAGCTGAAAGGCTTTATTAAGCACATTCGTGAAGATGGCAAAATCGACCTTGCTCTACAAAAAGTTGGTGTGGCGAAAATGGACGATCTTTCTAGTAAGATCCTTGACCTGCTAGAGAAGAAAGGCGGATTTTTGCCTTTGAATGACAAGTCGTCTCCTGAAGCGATTTTTGATGCTTTCCGCACAAGTAAAGGGACTTATAAAAAGACCATCGGTGGCTTATACAAGCAGGGTAAAATTGTCATTGAGAAAGACGGTATTCGTCTAGCGTAGTCCTAACTCACGTATAGCGGATCTGCAGCCAAAAAAACGGCCCAAACTTTTCCTTTTTTTGGGCCTAGGGGAAACGGCTCCGCAGAGCCTGCGCTAAACTTGTCCAACAATAATTTTGTTGGTGAACATAGAGAGAAATGCCACATCAAAGCATTACTTTGATACAACTAGTTTAGTACAGCGTATCCGGATCGCTAGCGAGCCCAGTTGCTTTCATACTTACGAATTAAAAAGCCATCGCAAATACGATGGCTTTTTATTTATTTATGATTCGCTACTTCTTTAAAATAAGTTCTTATCTCGTACTAATTCGCGAGGAAGACCATTCTTTATTCGGTTGCTTACCCACTTGCCAAGGCCAATAACTGCGCCTTGATAGGTGACAAGTACTTCGCCTTTACCTGTTTTCATTCCCTCAGGAATGGTTTGTGGGCGAACATCACGCCCCATGTACCATTCGCGCGCTTCTTCAATACTGAGTTCAATGGCGTTGCTTTCAGAACCTGTCGCCAGGGCAGTCGCGACTTGGTGTTGCCAACGGTAGCCATTTTTATGGGCTTCCGCGATCTTTATACCCATACGGGAGAAGCGTAATTCGCCGATCATCGGTTCTAAAGCATTAGGGAATAACCAGACATCTTTATCGCGAAGCCATACAGAACTGTCATTTGGAAGTTTAATACCTAACGCGCTTTGGAGTTGTTGAGCAATTTCTGTCGATTCTTTTTTTGAAGTTTTAGCAAAGGGGAATTTCCCCATGCGCTTTTTGACTTCTGGCGCCTCAACAGCAGCCAGTTTGCGAATTCTTGCAACAAAGAACCCTTCACAGTCGTAGACCTGCGGGAAAATATGCAAAAAGCCTTCTTCAGTTAGAGCTGCCTCTGCGTTCTCAAACAAGTTCTCAAGGCTTTCAAACTCTACAGCATCCCCAAAGGTTTCTTTCAAGTGATGACAAACTTGTTGGTTTTCTTCTGTACTGAGCGTACATGTTGAGTAAACCATCACACCACCGGGCTTTAATGCATGGAAGGCGCTTTCAATAAGATCTTTCTGCGTGTCAGCGATGTCGAGTACGGAAGCTTGCGTCCAGTTTTTCATCGCATCTTCGTCTTTGCGAACGGTGCCTTCTCCAGAGCAAGGCGCGTCGAGCAAAACCGCATCAAATTGTTCTGGTAGCCAACCGCCAAAAACGCGTCCATCGAAGTTACTTAGTGCGGCGTTACGTACCCCACAACGTTCCACATTAGCGTGCAGTACTTTTACACGACTTGCGGCGTATTCATTGGCCACAAGTACACCTTTGTTGTTCATTAAAGCTGCAATTTGAGTGGTTTTTGAGCCTGGAGCGGCTGCGGTATCTAACACGGCATCGTAAGATTCATCATTCATAAACAGAGCAGATACCGGCATCATCGAACTGGCTTCTTGAATGTAGAATAAGCCAGACATGTGTTCTGCTGTGTTGCCTAATGGTACAACTGACTCGTCCGCTTCAATCCAAAACCCCGTGTCACACCAAGGCACAGGAGAAAGCTTCCAGCCTTTTGTTTCTGCTCGTTCTAAAAACGCTTCAACGCTGATCTTCAACGTATTAACTCGAATACTCTTGCGCAGTGGCTTTTGGCACGATGCGATAAAGTCTTCCATGTTGAGGTGAGCTGGAAGGATAGTTTGGATTTTTTCCAGAAACGCGTCTGGGATGTAAACATTAGGATGCAATGTGGGATCTCGTTTGCAGAATTTGTGGCAAATAATATACGAAAGCGAAGCAGAAACGAATAGTGACAAGGGCCGAGCAATAAAAAAGAGCAGCGATTGCTGCTCTTTTAAGGTACTCAAACTTCAATTGTACCTGAATTGAGCTTTATTCTACGGCTTAGGAATCGCAGTACGCCATTGAGTCCAACCTTCTTCAGCTTGTGGATACAAAAAGAAAGATTGCCCACTTTTTGCCGCTGGTGGAATAGTCGATTGCTCTGGCGTTGAAAACGCAATTCCTCCGCGAACTAAACTATCAAATGTGCCTGCTTTGATGTTCGCGCCAGTAAGCCCGATGGAGACATCTACTCCTGAAACATTCCAAAACACGCTGTTTTGACGAACGAGGTAAGCATATTCAGGCTGTATTTTGATAGTCGTGACGATGCGATCAGCAAATTCTCCTAGGCTTACGTCGGTCACTTGGCCAACTTCCATCTGGCGGTAAAGAATAGGGGTACCGACTTGTACTGAGCCTCTTTGTTCACTTTGTAACGTAAACATGATTCCATGCACGCGTTCTGAACTATTTTCTAACTGAAAATCAAATTTGGCTTTACCTTTACCTGGTTCAACACTGATGGATTTCGACACCAACGCTCCGAGGTTTTTAACGCCACCTAAACCAATTTCTGGTTCAGTTAGCCAAAAATGTGAACCTTCAACTGCAATGTTTTCTACGTATTCAGGTAGGATTCTTGCAGTGACTTCAACCATGTTACGACGAAAATTCGGTACAACCAGAGTGATTTCACCAACTTTAACACCTTGATATTCAATCGGCATTCCTTTAGCAATCTCTTGCGAACCGTCGGTTTCTAAAGCAATGACGCGCCCAAACTTGCGAGCGGTTTTTTGATCAGAATACAGCTTCCAGTTTTCTCCGATTTTGTTTTCAACGCCTGGTACGGAGTCAAAAGCGATGCCACCTTCGATTAACGATTTTAAAGGGTGCGCTTTCACACTAACTCCGGCTAATGATGCATCTATCTCGATCCCTGAACGATTCCAAAAAACGGTTTGTGGCGTTACAAGATAAGCGAAGCGGTTTTCGATGGTAGCCTTAATTAGTACTCCGCCATCAACTAGTTGGAAATCGGAGACGTTACCAACTGGAAGATTACGATAGAGTAGAGGGCTGCCTTTGGAAATCGGCGGCAATTCAGAAGCAAATAGTGTTAGCGCCCTAGAGCCACTTTGATTGTACTGCGCCAATTCAGCCAATGATTCATTTTGGAACAGCTGATACTCTTTTTGAATATCCTGCTTGCCTTCGCTCACAAAACTAATTGACCCGGTTAACAACTGCTTTGCTGGAGGAACGGTAACGCTGAGCCCGGATTCAGTTAACTCTGCTGATGCACTGCCGGTTACATAAAAACGATTGTTTGATTTGATCAGATGTTTGTATTCATGGTCAATCAATACATCCATAAATACTTCGTGTTGTGATTTTTTATCTTCCTTAACTAGGCCCACTTTGATGATTGAACCAACAACGATGCCTTTATAAAGTACATTGGCACCGCTATCTAGGCCAAACGAATTGTCGGACACCAACCGAATCGCGATGGACTTTTCTTGCTGTTGGTTAAACACGTTTTTACGAATGGCAGTAAAGCGGCGAGAGCGTTCACCCGCGCCCGGCACGATCGTTAAGAAGTTTCCTCGCACTAAATTAGCAATGTTTTCAACACCAGAAAGGGACACTTTTGCTTCTTCTAAAACAAATCGAGTACCTGTCGTCAGCATGTCACTAAAAGCGGGTTGAATTGCCGCTGACGCCAATATCACTTCTCGGCCTTCGGAAAGGCTCAAGTCCGTAACTTGGCCAATTTCGATTCCGCGATACATAATTGGAGCGCCTTCTCCGCTGATCTTGCTGTCATCAGGTAGGACGATTTTAACCGCGATGCCTCGACCAGCAGTTTTCAAATCTTTATACAAACGGAACTCGGTGTTCTCTTCTACAGGCTCACCATCATCCGGAGAGTCGACGGCGATGGCGCCACCTAGTAAGGCACTCATGCTTTCTAGTCTTACATCGACACCTTCAAAACCGATGCTGGCACCAATTCCACTGACGTTCCAGAATCGACTGCGGTTGTTAATGATATGTCGGTATTGATCCTGAATGTTGGCTTGAATAGTGATAGATTTTGCATCTTCATCTAGCTGGTAACTGTACACTTCACCGATTGGGATTTTCTTATAAACAATTTGAGAGCCAACCGATACACCACCTAAATCACGGCTTTTGAGCTTAATATTCAAACCTTGAGAAACGCGTAAATCTGTTGGGGCAGAGTCTAACGCATGGAATGTTGTCTCAAACTCTTGACCATCTCCGGGTTGAATCGAGATGTAGTTACCTGAGACGAGCGCATCCAGTCCGGAAACTCCCGTTAGGCTAGCTGTTGGTTTTACTAACCAAAAGCGTGTTTTATCGTTCAGTAACTTTGCAGCTTCAGGATAGATATCAGCATCGACATAAATACTGCCGAGATCTTCGGTGAGGTTAATGTCTCTTACCATGCCGACTTCTAATCCTTGGTAACGGATAGTGGTTCGGCCGGCGACAAGACCAGCGGCATCAGAAAAATAGATTTGCACTCGTTGTCCTGCATCGTGTATCGACTTCACCACAAGCCAGCCAGCTAAGACCATGGTCAAAATTGGCAACAGCCAAAGAGGAGATATGCCTTTACTCCGCTTTACATCTGGTACGTATGACGTTTGAGAACTGTTCTGATCACTCATTCATTGACTCTTTTTCTGATTGTTTTGGGCTTGTTTGGTCCCAGATTAGCCTTGGATCAATACTTTCTGCTGCAAGCATGGTCAACACTACGACAACACCAAATGCTACGGCGCCATATCCTGGTGTGAAATCCAGTATCTGACCACGATCGACTAACGTCATCATGATAGAAATAACAAACAAATCCATCACAGACCATTTACCGATCCATTTAACAACAAAGTAAACCATCATTCGTTGTCTCTTAAACACCGAACGTTTGAATTGGATGCAAAGCATGATGTAGGCGAGCCCAAGTATTTTAATCACCGGGACAACGATACTGGCAACAAAAATGATCGCAGCGATTCCATACATGCCGCTTTTTACCAAACCAGCCACGCCTGAAAAAATAGTGTCCTCCAAACGCTTACCATTGGTAAGCAAGATGGAAATAGGGATCAGGTTAGCAGGGAAGATGGCGACCGTTGCTGCGATGAGGTAAGCCCATGTTTTCTGAATGGAGTTTGGCTTGCGATGATATAACTCGTGATGACAACGCTGGCAATGGTCACCCTCAGGCTGGGACAAGTGGCATTCATGGCAATGCACATCTTTATGCTCAAAAGCATATAAACTTTCTGGTTTCCAAGCTTCCCAATAACGACGCACGCTGATTCTTGAAACTAACAAAACGGTAAATATCTGCAAAAGAACCAGACCAATTAACCCTGGACCGACGAAAATGTCGGAATAATCTTGGAGTTTAAAACAGGAAATGGCGATGCTAACTAAGAACACATCCAACATAACCCAATGCTTCAAATGTTGAATTAGCCACAGTGAGATACGAAGCCCACGGAACCATCGTTGATGTAAAGAAATATGCGCCGTTACCACTGAAACACAAACCGTCAGTGGCGCTAGAGAGCTACAAAATAGAATGAGCAATGAAAGAAGAACAAATCCTTCTTCCATCAATGTGATCATCCCTGAAGGCAGGGTTGCCGGAATCATCACACCAAAGAGTCGGATGCTAATAAAATTAAAAAAGTGCGATGGAATAAATAGTAGGATACAGGTTATCGCGACGGCTAGATTACCAGGGAGGCTAGGGCTACCTCCGCGATATAATTGTGTACCACAACGAGGGCAGTGTGCATTTTTGCCATGGGGTAAGTCGACGATGTCGACAGGCAATTCACAACCTTGGCACAAACGTACGTTATTGGGTTGCATGGCGTGCTTAGACAGAGAGGTCATAACGACCTCTCTAGCTTGAACGATTTAAGCGTGGGACTGTATGCCCCCATATAAGGTTTGATATAAGCCTTCTTGTTCAACTAACTCACCATGAGTACCAGTTTGCGTCACTTTCCCATCTTCAAGCACGTAGATCAAATCGGCTTGTTTCACAGCGGATAGTCGGTGCGCAACGATTAATGTTGTTCTACCACGTAAGAACTCGGTCAGTGCTTTGTGTAAAGCCGCTTCAGTAGCGGTATCTAGCGCAGACGTGGCTTCGTCTAAAATAACAAATTGAGGATTACTCAGCACCATTCTAGCAATGGCAAGCCGTTGTCGTTGACCTCCTGACAAACGAATGCCATTACGACCAACTTGAGTATCCAAGCCGTGGTTAAGTTGAGAAATTACATCATGCAGCTGAGCCACTTCAAGCGCACGCCAAAGTGACATTTCGTCAAAACTCCCACCAAGCGTTAGATTATGCCTCAAGGTATCGTTAAATAGTATAGGTTGCTGTAATACCACGGCAATTTTGTCGCGAATTACTTCAAAACCAATATCTTCTGTTAATTCATCATTAAAGCGAATGCTACCGGAGTTTTGACGGTAAACCCCAATAAGTAATTGTATCAAGGTTGACTTACCACCGCCGCTTGCACCAACCAACGCCACTTTCTTTCCTGCCGGCATATGTAAAGAAAGATTATCTAGGACTTTGTTTTCATTATTGTAAGAGAAATTAATGTTTTCTACTTTAACATCAACTTCTCTACCTTCTTTGAAAGGATTTACCTTAGGAACCGGTCTCTGCTCTTCTTCTAACTCTAATAAGTCGTTGATGCGTTTTAATGCCGCTTTAGCGCTATACCAAGAAAACTGAATCCCAAGCAACTCTTGAACAGGAGACAGCATGAACCATAGGTAACCAAAAACGGCAAATATTTGGCCAATAGTAAGGTCACTGAACATGACCATTAACATTGCGACAGCTCTGAATAATTCAAAGCCGATCAAAAAGAGAAGGAAAGAAACGCGACCAGCCGCTTCAGATTGCCAAGCATACTTGTCTGCATCAACGCGAACTTGGTTCGCACTGTCTTTGAGTTGCTGGAGAAATTCTCGCTCTTTATTGGCCGCGCGTAGTTGGTAGATTCCATCTAATGTTTCAACTAAACGGTTTTGGAAAATTTCAAAAGAATGATTCTCCTTCCGTTTCAGATGTTTAACCATACTGCCTAGTTTACGTGAGAAGTAAATGACAATAGGGTTAACTAACAGGATAAACAGACCAAGTCGCCAATCGAGCCAAAGTAGAACGATAGCAGTACCAATAACAGTCAGAAAACTGATAACGAATTTTGCTAACGTAGAACCAATAAATTTATCAATGGTCTCAATGTCAGTGATAAGGTGTGCGTTGATTCCTCCGCTACCTTTGGTTTCGTATTGTCGGATGCTGATACGGCCGAGTTTGTCGATCATTTTACTGCGCATCTCAAACGTGATGGTTTTTGAAACAAGCGTAAATTGTCGGCTTTGAAGGATATTTAATCCTTGGCTCGCAGCTCGCATAAGAACAACCAAGAACAGGGTGAAGAAAATATAGCCTGTCGGAGTGTGCCACGCTTCAGGGAGAATGGCATTCATGGCATCTAAGCCTTTTGCAGGTTGGTCCAATAAGACCTCATCAACCATCAAAGGCATGAGGAGAGGAATTGGAACACTAATCAAGGTTGCAAGCACCGCTATCAAGTTCGCTATGATCAGCTTGGACTTGTGCTTTTTTACTTGTGTTATCAACCAAGAACGGCTAATAGTGTCATTTTTCAGAAGCATTGTAATTGAGAATAAGTCCTATTATAAAGTAGGGCTGCATTTTAGCGCCATACATTGAGAATGGAAGCTTTTATAGTAAGTAGGAAGTTAATATGAACTTAGAACAATACCAAAGACTAACCAAACAAGCTGTTGCTCTAATTGAGTCTGAACCAGACTTTATTGCGAACCTAGCAAACTTGAGCTCATTGCTTTTCATGGAACTTGACGATCTTAACTGGGCAGGCTTTTACCTAACAAAAGGTGAAGAGCTTGTTCTTGGTCCGTTCCAAGGAAAACCAGCTTGTGTTCGTATCCCAATGGGTCGAGGCGTCTGCGGTACTGCTGCACAAACTAATACTATACAAAGAGTATACGACGTTCACGAATTTGAGGGGCATATTGCGTGCGATGCAGCGAGCAATTCAGAAATTGTGATTCCATTTTCTATTAATGGAAAGGTGGTTGGTGTACTTGATATTGATAGTCCAAGTATTGGCCGATTTAATGAAACAGACGAAGAAGGTCTCACTCATTTCATGGTTGAAGTAGAAAAGCTGCTTAATTCACACGCGAACGACGCATAAATTAGCCTTCGAGTGTGGTTTTTCCTTGGCATGTCACTATAATACGAGAATATTTTTTCTTAATGCTCGCGGAAATCCGCTCAAATCAGGACCCCTCATGACTGAAAAGTTAAAAAACAGCAAAGAAGTTATTGCATATATTGCTGAATGTTTCCCTAAGTGCTTTACTTTAGAAGGTGAAGCAAAACCTCTGAAAATTGGTATTTTTCAAGATCTTGCGGAACGTCTAAATGAAGACGAAAAAGTAAGCAAAACACAGCTTCGTGCAGCGTTAAGACAGTACACTTCATCATGGCGTTACCTACACGGTGTAAAACCAGGTGCAGTACGTGTAGACCTAGATGGCAACCCTTGTGGTGAGCTAGAAGAAGAGCACGTTGAACACGCGAAAGCGACACTTGCAGAAAGCAAGGCGAAAGTTCAGGCTCGTCGTAAAGAACAAGCACAAAAAGCTCGTGAAGAGGGTAAGGCGAAAGCGAAACCTGCGGCTAAAAAGCCTCAACAGCCTCGTCGTACTAATAAACCAAAAGTACAAAAACCAACTAAGCCTGTAGAAACGCGCGCTCTAAATGCTGATGAAATCACAGTAGGTAACGCAGTTAACGTGAACATGGGCAAAGGAAACATGGCAGCGACCATTGTTGAAATCAATAAGGATGATGTACGTGTTCAACTTGCTAACGGCCTACAAATGGTTGTGAAAGCGGAGCACTTGCGCGCATAAAGGAGATACTCCTACGCATGAATTGCCGTTCAAAAGTGACCCTGATTGCTGCTAGCTTATGGCTAGCAGCATCAGCTCAGGCTCTTGAAGCCAAACTACATAAAGATGACCTGCCGGTTCTTTCTCCTGAAGTTCAGCATGAAACAGCTAGCAAACGAGTCACCTCGCGATTTACCCGCTCTCATTATAAGCACTTCAGCCTCAATGATGATTTCTCTAAAGCGATCTTTGAACGCTATGTAGAGTTGCTTGATTACAATAGAAATATTTTCACTCAAGCAGACATCGACTCATTTAAAAATTGGTCAGTCGAGCTTGATGATCAGCTTAAATCGGGCAACAACCAAATTGCTTTTGATGTTTACAACCTCTCAATGCAGAAGCGTTTCGATCGTTTTGCTTATGCGTTAACTCTACTCGATGAAGAGATCAAGTTTGATACCGATGACGAGATAGAGTTAGACCGCTCTGAAGCCGCATGGCCAAAAGACGAAGCAGAGCTCAACGAGTTGTGGCGCAAGCGTGTGAAATATGACGCGTTAAATCTGAAACTGACTGGCAAAGAGTGGCCAGAGATTAAAGAAGTTTTAGAGAAGCGTTATAACAACGCGATGAAGCGCATCACACAGACCAACAATGAAGACGCATTTCAGTTGTATATGAATGCCTTCGCGCGACAGGTTGACCCTCATACAAGCTACCTTTCTCCACGTAATGCCGAGCAATTCCAATCGGAAATGAACCTTTCTCTAGAAGGCATCGGCGCCGTTTTGCAAATGACAGACGATTACACAGTAATTCGTTCACTTGTTGTTGGCGGTCCGGCCTCAAAGAGTAAGCAACTTGGTGAAGGGGACCGAATCACTGGTGTTGGACAAGACGGTGAAGAAATTGTCGACGTGATCGGTTGGCGTCTGGATGATGTTGTTCAGTTAATCAAAGGCCCTAAAGGCACAAAGGTTAATCTACAGATCTTGCCAGAAGGTAACGATGCTAAGAGTTACATTGTCACAATTGTTCGTGACAAAGTTCGCTTAGAAGATCGTGCGGTTAAGTCAGAAATCATCGAAAAAGACGGTAAGAAGATTGGTATTTTAGAAGTACCAAGTTTCTACGTCGGCTTATCGAAAGACACCGATAAATTACTAGCTGAGTTGAAAACCAAAAACGTTGACGGCGTAATCGTTGATCTACGTAACAATGGTGGTGGTGCGCTAACAGAAGCGACGGCATTGACAGGTTTATTCATTAAAGAAGGTCCTGTAGTTCAAGTTCGTGACAGCTATGGCCGCATCAAGGTGAATGCCGATACCGATGGAAAAGTGAGTTATGATGGCCCATTGACGGTGTTGATTAACCGCTACAGTGCTTCAGCATCTGAAATTTTTGCAGCGGCAATGCAAGATTATAATCGTGCAATCATCTTAGGTGAAAACTCTTTCGGTAAAGGTACAGTTCAGCAACATCGTTCACTGAATCATATTTACGATCTTTTCGATAAAGAGCTAGGTTATGTTCAGTACACGATTCAGAAGTTTTATCGTATTGACGGTGGAAGTACGCAAAATCGTGGTGTTGCACCAGATATTTCGTACCCAACGCCAATAGAGGCTTCTGAAACAGGTGAAAGTGTTGAAGACAATGCTTTACCTTGGGATCAGATTGATAAAGCACAATATCAAACGTTTCCAAGTAACGACGCCTTAGTTGAAAAACTTACTGCTCTTCATAACAAGCGTATTTCTGATGAAATGAAGTTCCGCTTTATCAATGAAGACATCGAGAAATATCGTAAAGAAAAAGACGATAATACTTTGTCTTTGAACGAAAAAGTTCGTAAAGCTGAATCGGATAAAGCGGAAGCCCTTCGATTACAACGCATAAATGAACGTCAAGTTGCTTTGGGTAAAAAAGCATTCAAAACATTGGATGACATACCAAAAGACTACGAGGCTCCTGATGTTTATTTAGATGAGTCTGTCGCGATTATGGTCGATCTACTTAAGCAGGAAAATCAGTCATAATAACTGGCAATTTAGAATAAAAAGAGTGAGTCTTTCAGATTCACTCTTTTTTTATGCCTTTTTGTCTTCCGCTGTCTCGATATCGAGCAAGATATTCGCTTATTTTCCCCCAATAATTTACGTGATCTACATCTAAAATTTCGCGAAAGTGAGGACTACTGGCTAAGCTAAAAGAAAACGATAAGGATGCCGATATGAAGTGGTTCTTTATTTTACTTAGCTTTTGCTGCTTTAGTGTGTTTGGTGGAGAAAACACCAGAGAAGATGAATTAAGTCACTTTGACACGCCGTTTCTCATCGGAGACTGGTATTTGATGAACCCAAACCCCGAAGAGTCGGCTGAAAACTTTCGTGCGATCAAACTCTCATTAGGTTCTGACTACAGCTTTTCTATTGATATTCAAAAGAAAGACTATTCCGTTGACCATTGGGAAGGGCTGTATAACGCAAATGAAGACACAATCGTTCTTGGTTTAAACACCGACGAGCCTCAAATTTATGCCTATCGCAACAACCATAATACGCTTGATCTTAATGGTGTAACATTCACTAAGGGATTATCCAATTCACTTGCAGGTATTTGGTCTAGCTCTCACGTATCTGGCGACGGTCTTGTGGCAAACAACATTAATCAGATGGATTTGATACTTCAACCTGATTTCGTGTTCATGTTTAGGGTTTCGAACGAAGAAGGGGATGAGTCCATCAAACAAGGTGTGTTTTACACAGAAGATGAGTTTCTGGTTCTGTTGTATGAAAATGGCGAGCATGGAACCACGTATAAGCTCAACAAGAATGAGCTAACGATCGAAGATTCCAATGGTGATATGTACGCCGTACTCAATAGAGTTACGCCATGATGCCTTTAACATGCGCCAAATTACGCGTGCGTACGGTAAGTCATTAATGTTGTTTAAATGTTAATCAAAAAACGGAGCTAGAGCACTAAAAGCTCCGTTTTTTGGTGGAAAGACTTGTATTCTGATACCACAACCCCTACAAATAGCTTATATAGTGATACCAGAACTGCATTTTTGATCATGCAGTCTGGTATTTTTGTTGTTCGACATACAAGGATTTATGCTCATGTCTCAAGCTCCCCAGGCCAAATATCGTAAAGATTATAAAGAGCCATCTCATGCGATTACTGATATCGATCTTACTTTTGATCTATATGACAATGACACAATCGTTACGGCGGTATCAAAAGTTGCTCAAAAAGGCGATACAACAACGCTAGAACTCGATGGCGAAGGACTTGAGCTACACGCTGTAAAAGTAAATGGTGAGGATTGGGCTCATCACGAGGTGAAGGAGTCATCGCTGGTACTGACCGATCTTCCATCCGAATTTGAACTTGAAATCGTCACCAAAATTGATCCTGAAGCGAATACAGCACTCGAAGGTTTGTACAAATCAGGCGGCGCATTTTGTACTCAGTGTGAGGCTGAGGGCTTTCGCCGTATCACGTACTATCTAGACCGTCCGGATGTTCTAGCAAAATACACAACAAAAGTGATCGCAGATAAAGCGGCTTACCCATATTTGCTGAGCAATGGTAACCGAATTGCAGAAGGCGATGCAGAGAACGGTCGTCATTGGGTTCAATGGCAAGATCCGCATCCAAAACCAGCTTACTTGTTCGCCCTTGTTGCAGGCGACTTTGATGTATTGCGTGACAAATATACAACGATGTCAGGTCGCAGTGTTGATTTAGAAATCTTTGTTGATAAAGGTAACTTAGATCGTGCAGGTCATGCGATGACATCGCTGATCAACTCGATGAAGTGGGATGAGGAACGCTTTGGCCTGGAATACGATCTGGATATTTACATGATCGTTGCTGTTGATTTCTTCAACATGGGTGCAATGGAAAACAAAGGCTTGAACATTTTTAACTCAAAATATGTTCTGGCGAACGATCAAACTGCGACAGATCGTGACTATTTAGGTATCGAAGCTGTGATCGGTCATGAGTACTTCCACAACTGGACTGGCAACCGTGTCACTTGTCGTGACTGGTTCCAACTAAGTCTAAAAGAAGGCTTAACCGTATTCCGTGACCAAGAATTCTCTTCTGACTTAGGTTCTCGTGCTGATAACCGTATTGATAACGTACGTATTATTCGTGGTCCTCAATTTGCGGAAGATGCAAGCCCAATGTCTCACCCGATTCGTCCTGACAAAGTCATTGAGATGAATAACTTCTACACGCTAACGGTGTATGAAAAGGGCAGCGAAGTTATTCGCATGTACCATACACTCCTTGGCGAAGAGGGCTTCCAAAAAGGAATGAAACTTTATTTTGAACGTCACGATGGTACCGCCGCGACGTGTGAAGACTTTGTTTCTGCAATGGAAGATGCCACCGGTGTTGATTTAAAACAGTTCCGTTTGTGGTACAGCCAATCGGGTACACCAACGCTACGCGTAAATAGCGAATACAACGCTGATGCAAAAATTTACGCACTAACGGTAGAGCAATTTACGGAGCCGACGCAAGACCAAGCAGAAAAACAAGCGCTGCATATTCCGTTCGATATCGAGTTGTATGATTCGAAAGGTCGAGTTATCCCACTGGTGATTAACGGTGAATCTGTTCATAACGTGCTGGATATTAAACAAGATAAGCAAACGTTCGTATTTGAAAATGTCGAAGAACAGCCAGTGCCATCTTTGTTGCGTGAATTCTCGGCACCAGTCAAATTAGAATACGATTACAGCGATGACGAGTTAGTCTTCTTGATGAAGCACGCAACGAACGATTTTGCTCGATGGGACGCTAGCCAAATGCTATTGGCTAAATACATTCGTCAGAATGTGAAAAATGTTCAAGCGGGACAAGAAGTATCGCTTTCTGAAGGTGTGATAGATGCTTTCCGCGGTGTGCTGTTGGATGAAACGCTTGAGCCAGCTTTCATTGCTCAAGTTTTCTCTATGCCTTCAATCAATGAGATTACTGGTTGGTACCAACAAATTGATATCGATGCCGTAGACAAAGTGCTAAACAGCATTACAGTGTCACTTTCTAAGGAATTAGAAGATGAGCTAAGTGCGACTTATCACACGCTTAAGCAAACAGAGTATACGATCGACCATGCTGCTATTGGCAAGCGTGCTTTACGTAACCGTTGCCTACAATACCTAGCACATACGGCAAAAGGTAATGATTTAGTCAACGCACAATACGCATCTGCAAATAACATGACAGATACGATTGCTGCGATGAGTGCTGCAAATAACGCTCAGCTCGAGTGTCGTGAAGCACTTATGGCTGATTACAGCGATAAATGGAAGCACGATGGTTTGGTTATGGATAAGTGGTTTGCACTGCAAGGTAGCAATCCTGCAGAGGATGCTCTTGAAAAAGTAAAAGCAACCATGAACCACGAAGCATTTAGTTTGAAAAATCCGAACCGTACGCGCAGCTTAATTGGCTCGTTCTTAAGTGCGAACCCTGTACGTTTCCATGATAAATCCGGTGTAGGTTACCAGTTTGCCGGTGAAATTCTTCGCCAACTAAATGATTCGAACCCACAAGTAGCTTCTCGAATGATTGATCCTTTGCTTAAGTTCCGTAAATACGATGAAGCTCGCCAAGCAATGATTCGTGCAGAACTTGAAAAGCTCAAAGCAATGGATAATCTTGCTAAAGATCTATTCGAAAAAGTGACTAAAGCACTAGACGAATAGTAAACAACACAATAGGGTGGTCATTAAGGCCACCTTATTTGTTTATGTCACTTAGTTTGCACTTCATGAACTATTACTACTTCAATCTCAACATTTCATATCAAACGTTTTTATCTCATTATTCTGGTGCGGCAAGTGTTGTTCAAGTTGTCACACACAACGGTTTGCGTTTGCAGTTACCCGCCGCGAGATTTAGACCATTTCTTAGTCAATTGGGCGTTAGAGGCCAGTTTAGACTAACAACTGACCAAAATAATAAGTTTCTTAAGTTAGAAACTCTGTGATGTATTGTATTTGCAGAGAGTTAAATAGGAATCTTAGTCACAGAATCGGACATTTCACCTCTTACCACTACGATTAGTTGTTAAACATTTGTAATTATGCTTTTACAATGGGTACATGCATTACCTATGCTTAGTTTCTAAGGTAACAACCTAGCTACTAAGTCCCCCTACAACAACAATTCTAATGTGGAGTGTGAATATGACCGCGCGTGAAAATGTAGTGCCGGTTCTGCTTGAAAAGGTTTACCAACTGATTCAAGACAAACTCGAGCTTTCTCACCAAACGCTTGTAACTAAACTTGCTCAACACTTATTCAGTAACATTGCTGATGATGATCTAATTCAGCGAAACGAATCCGACCTTTATGGTGCTGTCGTTAGCCTTTGGCACCATATCAATGAAAAAAAACCAGAAGAGATTTCGGTTCGAGTATTTAACCCGACCGTAAGTCGTCAAGGCTGGCAATCCACACACACAATCGTAGAAATTGTTGTTCCAGATAGTCCATTCTTAGTGGACTCAGTCAAAATGGCTTTAGCACGTTTGGATCTTGTTTGTCACCTAATGTTGAATAACCCAACACAGATTCAGCGTGATAAAAAAGGCCAAGTTACAGACGTAAACGGTGAGGGTGGTGTTCTTCAATCACTTTTCCACATAGAGGTAGACCGCCTTACTAGTAAAGACGAGATGCAAGCGCTTAAAGAAGAGCTGTTAAGAATTCTATCTGATACTCGCTTAGTCGTTGATGACTGGAAGCAGATGGTTG
The DNA here is from genome assembly GCF_033337395.1 of Vibrio sp. YT-19(2023). Classification (NCBI taxonomy): domain Bacteria; kingdom Pseudomonadati; phylum Pseudomonadota; class Gammaproteobacteria; order Vibrionales; family Vibrionaceae; genus Vibrio; species Vibrio sp. YT-19(2023). Next base: position 41,466 of record NZ_JAWOQN010000003.1, read on the forward strand.
ATAAGCTTAAGTTTGTTACTGATGAACTTGAGAAAAATAAAGATCGTGTTTCTATCCAAACGGATCGTATGGATGAAACGATCGCATTTCTTCGTTGGCTAGAAGATCATAACTTTACCTTTATGGGTTATAAAGATTATGACTTAAAAGAGGTCAATGGTGATACCGAACTTGTTCCTGCTAAAGAAAAAGGACTAGGTCTGTTTGCTGATGACAAGCGCGTGCGTAGCGTCAAGCTCTCTGAATTATCAGATTCAGCGCGATTAGAAGCGAAAAAACCATACGCTCTGATCATCACCAAAGGTAACAAAGCATCTCGTATCCACCGTCCAGCTTATACTGATTACATCGGTATTAAAAAGTTTGATAAAAACGGTAAAGTAATAGGTGAGCATCGCTTTACTGGTTTATATACCTCCGCTGTCTACAACCAAGCGGTACAAAGTATTCCTCTGATCCGTGAAAAAGTTGACCGTATCCTTGAAGCAAGTGGATACCGTCACGGATCATACTCATACAAAGCATTGCACAATATCTTAGAAAACTACCCACGCGACGAGTTGCTTCAAGCTAATGAAGAAGAGCTGCTTGAGGTGGGAATGGGTGTTGTACAAATGCAAGATCGTGACTTGCTGCGTTTGTTTGTTCGTAAAGACCCATTTGGTCGTTTCTTCAGTTGCATGGTTTATGTCACTAAAGATCGTTACAACACAGAATTGCGTCGTCAAACTCAACGCATTCTTAAGCAGTACTTTGGTTGCGAGCAAGAGGTTGAATTTACAACGTACTTCTCAGAAAGCCCACTAGCGAGAACACATTACATTGTTCGTGTAGACAATAACAACATTGACGTAGACGTGAAAAAGATCGAGCAAAATCTAATGGAAGTTTCTACCTCTTGGGATGACAGACTAAAAGAATCCATCATTGCTAACTTTGGTGAAAGCAAAGGCCTTCCTCTTTCAAAAGAATATATGAGTGCGTTCCCTCGCTCATACAAAGAGGACATGATGCCAGGTTCTGCGGTTGCAGATATCGAGCGCTTAGAAGCGTTAAGTGATGATAATAAACTTGGCATGTTGTTCTACCGACCTCAAGAAGAGGGTGCAGATTCCAAAGCTGTCCGCTTAAAGTTATACCATCGCGATGAACCAATTCACCTTTCTGACGTAATGCCGATGTTGGAAAACCTTGGTTTGCGTGTGATTGGCGAATCGCCATATGAGATCGAGAAAAACAACGGGCAGACTTTCTGGATCCTTGACTTCTCTATGCTGCATAAGAGCGAGAAAACCGTTGACCTTCGTGAAGCTCGTGATCGTTTCCAACAAGCATTTGCTGCCATTTGGGCGGGTAATCTTGAAAGTGATGGTTTCAACCGATTGTTATTAGGTGCGTCTTTATCTGGCCGTGAGATTTCCATTCTTCGCGCTTACGCACGATACATGCGCCAAGTCGGCTTCCCATTCAGTCAGCAGTACATCGAAGATACGCTAAGCCACTACCCAGACTTAGCGACAGGTCTAGTCAAGCTGTTCACCAAGCGATTTGATCCGAAACACAAAGGCAGCGAGAAAGGCCAAAACGATCTAATTAAAAAGCTAACAGAGCAGTTGGATCGTGTAGAGAGCTTGGATGATGATCGTATTATTCGTCGTTATATTGAAATGATCATGGCGACGCTTCGTACCAACTACTACCAAGTAGACGAGAATAAGCAGCCTAAGCCTTGGTTATCTTTGAAAATGAAGCCAAGCGATATTCCTGAGATTCCGCAGCCTGTACCTGCATTCGAGATCTTTGTTTACGCACCAGATATTGAAGGTGTTCACCTTCGTGGTGGAAAAGTGGCTCGTGGTGGTTTGCGTTGGTCAGATCGTCAAGAAGACTTCCGTACGGAGATTCTTGGCTTAGTAAAAGCGCAACAGGTTAAGAACACTGTAATTGTACCAGTGGGTGCAAAAGGCGGCTTCGTTTGTAAACGCCAGCCATCTCTCACCACTCGTGATGAAATTTTTGCGGAAGGTCAGCGTTGTTACAAACGCTTTATCCGTGCACTGCTAGATGTGTCAGATAACATCATTGAAGGAGAGGTGGTACCACCACAAAACGTTGTTCGTCACGATGAAGATGACCCATATCTAGTAGTGGCTGCCGATAAAGGCACAGCAACCTTCTCAGATTTGGCAAACTCTGTTTCTGCAGAATACAACTTCTGGTTAGGTGACGCATTCGCTTCAGGTGGTTCAAACGGTTACGATCACAAAGCAATGGGTATCACCGCAAAAGGTGGTTGGGAATCTGTTAAACGTCACTTCCGTGAAATGGGCATCAACTGTCAGACCACTGATTTTACTGCAATCGGTGTAGGTGATATGGCAGGTGACGTGTTCGGTAACGGTATGCTGTTATCGAAGCATATTCGATTGCAAGCTGCGTTTAACCACATGCACATCTTTATTGATCCAAATCCAGATTCAGCCAGCAGCTGGGAAGAGCGTAACCGCTTGTTTAATTTGCCAAGATCAAGCTGGGAAGATTACAACAAAGACTTGATCTCTCAAGGTGGTGGCATCTTCTCTCGTCGATCAAAATCGATCCAGTTGACGCCAGAAATTCAGAAAATGTTAGGTACGAAGAAAGCATCTTTAGCGCCTAACGATCTGATAAAGATGATCTTGAAAATGAAAGTCGATCTTCTTTGGAATGGTGGTATCGGCACTTACGTTAAATCATCGACAGAAACTCATACAGATGTTGGTGACCGTGCTAACGACATGCTGCGCATTGACGGCCGTGACTTAAGAGCCAAAGTGGTTGGTGAAGGTGGTAACTTGGGTATGACTCAGCTTGGTCGTATCGAATACGCACTAACTGGCGGTCGAGTGAACACGGACTTCGTTGATAACGTAGGTGGCGTTGACTGTTCGGATAATGAAGTCAACATCAAGATCTTCCTCAATGGACTGGTTTCAAATGGCGATCTTACGGTTAAGCAACGTAACCAAATTCTAGAGTCTATGGAAGACGAAGTGGGTGAAATTGTCTTGGATGATGCTTACCGTCAGTCGGAGTCGATCTCTGTTACTGAACAGCAAGGTGTTGGCATTGTTAAGGAGCAAATTCGATTCATCCACACTATGGAGAAAGCAGGGTACTTGGATCGTGCTCTCGAATACATTCCTGATGATGAAACGCTAATCGAGCGTGAAAAACAGGGACTAGGTCTGACTCGCCCTGAGCTATCAGTGTTAGTTGCCTACGGTAAAATGGTACTTAAACAGCAACTTGTTACGGATGAAATCGCAAATGATGAATTCCATGCAAAACAACTTGTTGAATATTTCCCAAGTGCGTTACGACGTAACTATAAAGATCAAATGGTTAATCACCCACTGCGAGCTGAAATTATAGCTACAGCATTGGCTAACCAGATGGTTAATGAAATGGGCTGTAACTTCGTTACTCGTTTGCAAGAAGAAACTGGTGCAAGTGTTGTCGATATTGCCAATGCTTACAGTGCGGCTAGAGAAATCTTTGATTTAGAAGCAATCCTCAAGCAAACTCGCAAACTTGATAACGTTGCGACAGCGCAAGCTCAATACGAAATTATGTTTTACGTGCGCCGAGCACTACGTCGAATTGCACGCTGGTTGCTTCGTAACCGTAGCGGCAAATGCACGGTCGGTGAGTTGATTGCTATCTACAAGCAAGATGTCAATGTTATCACTGAAACCCTAGACACTATGTTAGTTGAGTCTGAAGTTGAAGAACACAATGACTTGGCTCAAGGTTGGATAGAGAAAGGGGTTGAAGAGAAACTCGCTCACCAAGTTGCCCGCTTATCAAGCTTACAATCTGCACTGGATATTTCATCAGTGGCAAGTGAAACAGGTAAAACGGTTGAGCAAGCATCGAAACTCTACTTTAACTTGGGTGACCGTTTATCGTTGCATTGGTTCTTGAAGCAAATTAATAGCCAAGCCGTTGATAACAACTGGCAAGCACTTGCAAGAGCGGCATTCCGTGAAGATCTGGACTGGCAACAACGTCAACTTACCGCTCAGGTACTGAATTGTGGCTGCTCAACCGAAGAGCTTGATGTGATGGCTGCGTTAGAAGATTGGATTGAAACTAACGAGCAATCGTTGCACCGCTGGGAGAGTATCTTAAACGAGTTCAAAGTTGGCTCAGTACACGAATTTGCTAAGTTCTCTGTAGCACTTCGAGAGCTAGTACTTTTAAACCTCAACTGCTCATCGAAAGAGTAGTGGAATAATCAAGTCATAAGTAAAAGCCTCGTTATTTAACGGGGCTTTTTATTATCTATTATTCACATTTGGAACGAAAATAGTTACATTGTCACATTGAGTTGAAATTAAAACAGAGTGAAATCGATTGCTTTTAAGCGGTTAGTTACGATTTTTATAGCAGAAACTTGATTGTAATTGTTTGTTTTATATTTGAAAACCTTATAAAGATATAGGTTTTTACTTATTACGTTCATTTTCATTGAATTACGATGAAAAACGGTAAATAATATTGTCCCGTTTATACGGGGCTTTTTTCTTTCGGAGGCACAATGCTTTACCGTCTAGCCAGAACTGGCTTTTTCCAACTCGATGCCGAGAAGGCACATGATCTTGCAATCAAGAACTTCCAACGCTTTAACGGCACACCACTTGATCTCTTTTACCGCCAACAGTTACCAACTCGTCCAGTTGAGTGTATGGGTCTAACATTCCGTAACCCTGTTGGTCTTGCGGCTGGTTTAGATAAGAACGGCGAATGTATTGAAGCATTTGATGCCATGGGCTTTGGCTTTGTCGAAGTCGGCACTGTAACGCCACGACCACAACCAGGTAATGATAAACCACGCTTATTCCGTTTAGTGGAAGCAGAGGGGATCATCAACCGCATGGGCTTTAATAACCTAGGCGTTGATAATTTGATCGAGAATGTTAAACGAGCAAAATTCAATTGTGTTCTCGGAATTAACATCGGTAAAAATAAAGATACGCCAATTGAGAAAGGGGCAGAGGACTACCTGATTTGTATGGAAAAAGTGTATGAGTATGCTGGCTATATTGCAGTAAACATCTCATCGCCAAACACTCCAGGTCTTCGTTCACTTCAATATGGTGAAGCGCTTGATGAACTGCTTTCCGAATTAAAGGCGAAACAAGCGGAGTTATCAGAGAAATACAACAAGTATGTCCCGTTAGCATTAAAGATTGCGCCAGATTTAAGTGACGATGAAATCTGCCAAATCTGCGATTCTTTATTGAAAAACAATATAGATGGTGTGATCGCGACTAACACAACTTTGGATCGCACGATCGTAGAAGGGATGAAACACGCCAATGAGGCAGGTGGCTTGAGTGGTCGCCCTGTGCAATCACGCTCTACGGAGGTCGTACGTAAGCTTCATGAAGAGCTTGGAGACAAACTTCCAATTATCGGTGTTGGTGGTGTAGATTCCTATGTTGCAGCCAAAGAAAAGATCATGGCAGGCGCTAAACTTGTTCAAGTCTACACTGGCTTTATTTACCACGGCCCAGGTCTCGTACGTGATATTGTTAAGAATCTTTAACATATACATCAAAAACTACTGAAAAATCAGTACCTGTTACATAAAAAAGAGGACTTTGTTTCCTCTTTTTTTTTATCCGTTCGTTTGTAGAATTGAAAAATCACGAGTAGGTAATTAAGCGTCTTACCTCTTTACCACTGATTTAACTAGTCAAGAGAGAACGGAATAATGCTTAAACCCAGCGACAAATGGAATTGGTATTTTGACGAGCAAAAAGCTTGCTTAATGCTGGATCTGGGGGAGGAAATGATTTTCCAAACCAATCTATCCCGAAAATTGTTGGTTAACTGTGCCTTCTCAAACAGTGAATTTACCGTTGATGACGCCAGCGCATTTCAAACGTTTAATGAGCGCATTCGCTGTCTCGATATCAGTGAATATCGCCAAGCTGAATTAACACTGTATTGTGTTGCTGCAAAGCGTTTTCATAAACCTGTACAGCCTAAGAGCTGGTTCTTCGATGCACAGTCCTCTGATTATGAACCTCAAGAAGGGGACATGGTCTTTCTCACAAATCAATATTCTGATGGTATGTTCATCGTTCTAGAACCAGGCGAAACATCGAGCTTATGTGCTTATGTTAACCAAGAAGCCTTTGTTCTTGATGGCAATAAGGCGCTTCAATTTGGGCAGCCGATTAAAGTAATGCATGATCGCATGGCTTGTGCAAACCACCTCTTTGCAATGACCCCTATGGCAATGGTGGGTTAAAGCTGTTTAATTTTTCTTTATTTCGTTCCTTTGTTTGCCTTAATCGACCTTATTGGGTCGATTTTTTTTGTCCTTTCCTCTGACACTCCAATCCGAAAGACCATGAAACTGTTTGTTTTCTATGCATGCAAACATGAAGCTGGTCACTTTTATTTTACTTATTTCAATTTGATTACTCCTTTAATTAGGCAACCTAGCGCCTAAAACAACCCTATTTATTCCCCTATAAAGGGTATTTGTAAGTAATTTACATCAACCAATCCCTACTGGTATATACCAAAATGCATGTAAATAAGTATTCACTTCTTCTAAAGGAAACAAAATACGTTCATGAATGAAAAACATTCAAACTAAAGATGTTGAAAGTTTTAGATCATTTGAGTGGTGATGATTTGAACTAACGGGTGGGAAAATACCTTTAAAAACGAGGCATTGATCGTAAAGTCAGGTATAATTGAAGCCATTTTTTATCAGCGAAAGAACACTATGAATCAATATCTCGCGGTAACTTCAAATGGCATGGAAAATTTGCTTGTTGAAGAACTGACTAAACTAGGCATTGAAAATGCGAAACCAGTACAGGCAGGCGTAAAATTTAAAGCGACAAACGAACAGGTTTATCGCTGTTGTTTGTGGAGCCGTTTAGCGTCTCGATTTGTACGTGTTTTATCTGAGTTCACGTGTAACAACGACATGGACTTGTATCTATCCACTTCCACTATTAACTGGGTTAACCAATTTCATAGCTCTAAACGCTTTGTTGTGGACTTTAACGGCACAAACCGTGAGATTAGAAATAGCCAATACGGAGCTATGAAGGTCAAAGATGGCATCGTAGATTGCTTTGAGAACAAAGGCTTGCCACGTCCTAATATCAGCAAAGAACGCCCAGATATTCGTATTCACGTTCGTTTGCATAAAGATAAAGCGTTGCTTGGGGTAGACATGGTAGGTAGTGGTCTTCATCAGCGTGGTTATCGACCAGAATCGGGTCGTGCGCCATTACGTGAAACGCTTGCTTCTGCGATTATCATGCGTTGTGGCTGGGATGGGCATCAACCATTACTCGATCCAATGTGTGGTTCTGGTACTTTGCTTATTGAAGCGGCAATGATGGCAGCCAACATGGCACCTGGCGTTAAGCGCAAACAATGGGGCTTCGAAGTTTTGGAAGACTTTGAACCGGAGACCTGGGCTGAGATTAAATCAGAGGCTAATGTTCAAGCTAGACGAGGTGTCAAGAAAGTTGACGCTAAGTTTTTTGGATTCGATAACGACCCCAAAGTATTAAAAGTCGCTCAAGAAAACGCCCGCAGAGCAGGTGTTGAAGAGTTGATTGAGTTTGCGCAAGGTGATGCTGCAACTATTACTCGTCCCGCAGGATTTGAACACGGTGTTATCGTTTCAAACCCACCTTACGGTGAGCGTCTAGGAACTGAGCCGGGGCTGATTGCGCTCTATACCGCGTTCGGTGGACAGCTAAAATCTGAGTTTGGCGGATGTAAAGCATCTATCTTCTCTAGCTCAGACGAGCTCTTGAGTTGCCTTCGTATGCGCGCTGATAAACAGTTTAAATTGAACAATGGTGCGTTACCGTGTCACCAAAAGAACTACAGCATTGCCGAGCGCAGCGCTGATGAAGTTAAAGGTGCAGATACTAACGTTCAAATCGCACCAGACTTCTCAAACCGTTTGAAGAAAAACATTGGCAAGATTGGCAAGTGGGCGCGTAAAGAGAAACTAGACTGCTATCGTATCTACGATGCAGACCTTCCAGAATACAACGTAGCGATCGACGTGTACGGCGATCAAATTGTGATTCAAGAGTACGCAGCACCTAAGAACATCCCTGAAGAAAAAGCCAAGCGTCGTCTAACGGACATTATCCGTGCGACGATTCAGGTGACCGGTGTCGAAGCGAACAAAGTTGTACTGAAAGTTCGTGAGAAGCAGAAAGGTCGAAGCCAGTACCAAAAATTAGGTCAGGTATCAGAGACGCTCGAAGTAAACGAGTACGGTGTGAAGCTGATCGTGAACCTTCATGACTACCTAGACACAGGCCTGTTCTTGGATCATAAGATCACTCGTCGTCGTCTTGGCGAAATGGCACAGGGTAAAGATTTCCTTAACTTGTTTGCTTACACTGGTAGTGCAACAGTGCACGCTGCAGTTGGTGGTGCGCGTTCCACTACAACTGTCGATATGTCAAACACCTACTTGAACTGGGCGAAAGACAATATGCAGCTTAATGGCTGTGTAGGGCGCCAACATAAATATGAACAAGCGGACTGTTTGCAATGGCTAGAAAACGCAAAAGGTGAGTACGACTTGATCTTTATTGACCCACCTACGTTCTCTAACTCTAAGCGTATGGAAACATCATTCGATGTACAACGTGACCACATTAAGCTAATGAAGAACCTCAAACGTTTACTGAGAAGTGAAGGCACAATCGTATTTTCAAATAACAAACGTCACTTCAAGATGGATGAAGAATCACTCGCTGAATTGGGTTTGAAGGCTCAGAATATTTCTTCTCAAACGTTACCATTAGATTTTGCGCGTAATAAACAGATTCATAACTGTTGGCTAGTAACGCACGCGTAGTATAAACAAAAGGATTAATACGTGCTGATATTGTATAGCACGGAGGGATGCCATCTTTGTGAGATGGCATTTGCTCTAGTAGACCAAGTCGGTTTGGCCGAGCAAACAGATATCATTGATATTGCGTTCGATGATGTACTATTTTCTCGTTACGGCGTCACAATACCCGTATTAAAATATCAAGATTCTGAGTTGAACTGGCCGTTTGACTTAGAACAACTCACACATTGGTTGGATAATAATGGCATTACTTACCATTCATAACGCACAACTTGCATTTGGTGACCACCCATTGCTAGACAAAGCGGAGTTCGCCCTTCAAGAAAACGAACGCGTTTGTTTAGTTGGTCGTAACGGAGCAGGTAAGTCCACGTTAATGAAAGTGCTTGCCGGCGACATTTTGTTGGATGATGGCAAGATTCAAATAACTCAAGACGTAGTAGTTTCTCGGCTTGAACAAGATCCACCGCGCAATCAAGAGGGTACAGTTTACGAATACGTATCTGGCGGTTTGGCTGAAATCGGCGAACAATTGAAGATCTATCACGATCTTCTCGATCTTGTTGCTCAAGACCCAAGTGAGAAGAACATTAACCGTTTGGCGAAAGTTCAAGAGCAACTTGATCATTCTAACGCTTGGCGCTTTGATGACCGTGTTAAGAACGTACTTGGCTCTTTAAAACTAAGCCCAGAAACCAAACTGACCGATCTATCCGGTGGCTGGCAACGTAAAGCTGCTTTAGCTCGTGCGCTGGTTTGTGATCCTGATGTATTGCTTCTTGATGAACCAACAAACCATCTCGATGTGACAACGATCGAATGGTTAGAGAACTTCTTAAAAGACTTCAAAGGCTCGATCATCTTTATTTCTCACGACCGTGCATTCATCAAGTCGATGGCGACACGCATCGTTGACTTAGATCGCGGTCAATTAGCTTCTTTCCCTGGTAATTACGAACAGTATTTGAATGACAAAGAAGAAATGCTTCGCGTCGAAGAAATGCAAAATGCTGAGTTCGATAAGAAACTAGCTCAGGAAGAAGTGTGGATTCGTCAAGGCATTAAAGCACGTCGTACTCGTAATGAAGGCCGTGTTCGAGCCCTTAAAAAGCTTCGTGAAGAGCGTCGTGACCGTCGTGAAGTTCAAGGTAAAGTTAACCTAAACATCGATGATGCTTCTCGTTCAGGTAAGATTGTATTTGAAGCAGAAAATGTATCTTTTGCTTACGAAGGCAAGACAATTGTCGACGACTTTAGCTTTAACATCATGCGTGGTGACCGTATTGCACTTATCGGACCAAATGGCTGCGGTAAGAGTACGGTACTTAAATTGCTACTAGGGCAATTGGAAGCGCAGTCTGGTCGTTTACACTGCGGAACAAAATTAGAAGTCGCGTACTTTGATCAGTACCGAGAGATTTTGGATCCAGAAAAGACAGTGATCGATAACTTAGCGGATGGGAAACAAGAAGTAATGGTTGGGGGACGTCAGCGTCATGCGCTGAGTTATCTTCAAGACTTCTTATTTGCACCTAAGCGCGCCAGAACCCCGGTTAAGGCACTTTCTGGTGGTGAGAAAAACCGATTATTGCTAGCCCGTATCTTGTTGAAACCAAACAACTTACTTATTCTTGATGAACCAACTAACGATTTGGATATCGAAACGTTGGAACTTTTAGAAGAAATGCTTGCCAATTATCAGGGTACATTATTGTTAGTGAGTCACGACCGTGAGTTCGTAGACAACACAGTAACAACAAGCTGGATTTTTGAGGGTAACGGTATAATCGAAGAGTTCGTTGGTGGTTATCATGATGCTAAACAACAGCGTGACCAAGTTCTTGCTTCGCGCAGTCAGGTTGAAAAACCAACGAAGAAAGAGAAAGTGGTTGAGGAAACTCCCAAAACTACGCAACCTAAGAACAATTCGAAGAAGTTATCGTATAAGCTGCAAAGAGAATTAGAGGCTCTACCAGCTAAACTTGAACAATTAGAGTCGGATATCGAGAGCCTTCAGGAGCAAGTGAACGATCCAGAGTTCTTTGCTAAACCTGTAGAGCAAACTCAGCCGGTATTGGAACAGCTTGCTGCACTAGAGCAGGAGTTGGAAATCGCATTCGAGAGATGGGAAGAACTCGAAGCAATGCAACAGGATAGTTAAGAATTCAATGAATTGTAGTAATAAATTCAAATTGACCGCCATTGCAATGATGGTTGGTACCACAATGAACGCACAGGCGGCATTGTATCAAGTTGTTGAGGTTTCACCTCAGGATCATGGTTCAAACGGTGACTACCAAACGGCTTACGGGGTTGCAATTCAACAGGGCGATGCAGGTACAGATCCTTCAACAGGTTCACCTTTCGCTTCAGGCTGCTTTGATGCAGCAGCAAACTGCACGCCAGAGCAGTTTAAACTTGCAATGGAAACTCGCACTACACCGATTTCAGCGACACAAGCCGTGGATGGGAACAGCTATCGTGAAGAAATCCCATTCGGATTAGACGCTGGCTTTTATTACATCCAAGAACTCAAAGACTTTGAGCGTTACTGTTACAACCAGCTTCGCTATTCCACCTGTGACTCTTGGGCCTCAGTAAACTGGACGCCGTGGAATAAAGAACGTAGTAAAGACTTTACTTCTAATGCGTTAGCGTTCATAGAAGAAGATTCTGCTGCTTATAAAAATGAATATAACAATGTTATCAACCAGCTTACCGAGGATGGTGCAGCTGTCGGTAATCAGAGTAAAGTTAGCACAGAAAATGCTTCTACATTAGAAACACGAAATACCGTAGTTGCACCAGTAGAGCCAAATATTCTTACTGGCGATAGTGACGCAAGTGTTGTGCAAAGCCATGCTTGGAGCACAGACGGCATTTTTACTGTTGGCAGTGTTTCTCGAACAGCAAGCAATACCAATGGATCTCACCATACATCAAAAGCAGCGATTTGGGATCAAAGCGGAACCGTCAGTGAATTGGCTTGGCCAAGTGGCACATCTAAAGATGGAGAAAGGTTAGCTCAAGGGAGCATGCGTGACCTTGTCACTGATGGAACTACGGTCTATGGCGTAGGTTACAACACTTACAGTGATGATAACTACCTGAATGCGACTGTTTTTGTCGGAACTCTAGAAGCCGAAGGTAGCGTTGAAAACGCAACTTGGAAAAATAAAGTTGTTGTAGGAGCTAGACAGCGCGAAGGTGATGATACGGTTCATACAAACTCACGATTAACCGACGTTAACTCTAATTTTGTTGCTATTGGTGAAGCGAAACGTTCGGGCGGATACTTAATGCCAACGGGCTCTGCTCCGAATCGTCTCTTTATCGTAGATGATGTTCGTAAGGATTCTATTAGCGCTTTTTACCCAACTACTGGCATTTTCTTTAGCGGTGCGGGCGGTAAGATGGGCGGTATCAACTCTTACAATGAAATCGTCGGGCAACTTGATGCGGAAACGACTCGTGAAGACGATGGCAAGCCACGTCGTAAGCGCGGTTTTATCTATCCATATAGCCTAGGTGGCGAGACTAGTGAACGTGCTGCAACATTGTTTAATGGAAAAGCTTGGTTCCTAGACAGTTTGACTAATGGCGGTGATTACTCTGAACAAAACAATCAGTTCCGTATTATCGACGCAACTGATATTAATGATGCAGGTGTGATCTCTGGTACTGCTATGAAATGTGCAGGTGGTTATAGCACAACAGCAAACAATGCGACATGTAGCTCTGAAGAGCAAATTGTAGCAGTCAAACTAGTACCTATTGCTGACGCAACTAAGGACGACATCGTATCTCGAAGCATTGACTCAACGACGACAGAGCGTCAAGGTGCAGGCCTTGGTTGGTTAGCTTTGACCATGCTTGGATTGTTTGGGTTCCGTAGAAAATAGTTAAAAATCGTCAGTAATTTTTAAATCAAGCAGAGGCTCACACATTTGAGTCTCTGCTTTTTTTATGCCTTGAGAAATTGCCTACTTTGATCGATTCTTATAAGTGGAGTCATAAAAACTCCATCAAAGTTTCACAATAACAGCTGTACGTTAGTAAATGGACCTGTATGAGGAATTAACTATGAAGAGACAAAAGCGTGATCGCCTAGAACGAGCTCAATCTCAAGGCTACAAAGCTGGGTTGAATGGAAGGTCTCAAGAGGCTTGCCCATATCAACAAGTTGATGCTCGGTCGTATTGGTTAGGTGGTTGGCGTGATGCCAGAGATGAAAGACAATCTGGTCTCTACAAATAAACTCTCCACATACAAAAAGAAGGATTCGAAAGGGCTCTACGGAGCCTTTTCTACATTATAGGGACATAGGGAAGTAGGTTAACACTGGATAACAAAAAGGCTCCTAAATAGGAGCCTTAATAAATCGATTAAAATCGAGATTAGAAGCTTGAAGTATCTTGGAACAAGCCAACTTTCAAATCTTTTGCTACGTAGATTTCTTTGCCGTCCACACATACACGACCGTCAGCCAAACCCATCACAAGCTTACGGTTTACAACGCGTTTCATGTGGATTTCGTACGTCACTTTTTTCGCTGTTGGCAGGATCTGACCTGTAAACTTCACTTCGCCAACACCCAGAGCACGACCTTTTCCTTTGCCACCAACCCAGCCAAGGAAGAAACCAACAAGTTGCCACATCGCATCAAGGCCAAGACAACCCGGCATTACAGGGTCGCCAGGGAAGTGGCAGTCAAAGAACCACAAATCTGGAGTAATATCCAATTCCGCCAAGATCAAACCTTTACCAAAATCGCCTTCAGTCTCAGACATTTTAGTAACACGATCCATCATTAGCATGTTTGGCGCAGGAAGCTGAGGGTAACCAGGCCCAAACAGTTCGCCTTGGCTAGAAGCAAGTAGATCGTCACGGTTATAAGAATCACGTTTGTTTTGCATTATCAATTACTCCAATTTTTGATAGCTGCATCTTAGTGAACACGTGTACGCTAAACAACTCCGATCAGTACTAGACAAACCAGTTTTTGATGCGCTGCACAATTCCTTCTGGATGCTCATGTCTTTCAAAGTTTTCAATACGTTCCGCTATTTTGCCAATAATGCTATCGTCTTCACCTCTAAAAGGTTTATTCATTACAATCGGAATAGCTTCATCTACGGTAGAAACGGACCAAATATGGAACTCACCATTTTTAATGCTTTCTATTACATCTTTATGTAATGCAAGGTGTTTAAGGTTTGATTTTGGCATCACAACACCTTGATTTCCTGTAAAACCTTGATGTTTACAAACCTGATAAAAGCCTTCAATTTTTTCGTTCAAGCCACCGACGGCTTGCACTCGACCAAACTGATCAACAGCTCCTGTAACAGCAACTTGTTGATTAATTGGAGATTCAGATAAAGCACTCACCAAGCAACAAAGTTCTGCAAGAGATGCACTGTCACCATCAACTTCACTATAAGACTGTTCAAATACGATGGAGGCAGAGTAAGGCAGTGGTTCATCCAGTTTCAGAGCAGAGCTCAAGAAAGCTTGCATAATCATCATGCCTTTTGCATGTAGATTGCCTCCAAGCTCAGCTTTGCGCTCAACATCGGAAACATCGCCATCACCAAAATGAATTACACAAGATATTCGTGCAGGCTCACCATAGCTGACAGGGTGCCCAGCCATATCAATAACGGTTAGGCCATTGATTTGACCAACTTGTTCCCCAGTTGTCTCAATGATGACTTGGCCATCTAAAATATCGTACACGGCACGCTGAGGAAGGTAAGATTCTCGGTAATACTTGTCGTCAATCGCTTTATCTAACGACTTGTAATCTAATGCTCGGCCATCACTGAACTGGCTGGCAAGCGTTAGAAGTTGAGAGTGCCACATTACTCCTAAAGGCAGATAATGTTGATCTTCAGTAAATCTCATACCGGCCAGCAACAATCTTCTAAAACCACATTCGGTTAAGTGAGGCAGCTGATATTGAGAACATATCCAGTTCACCAAACCAAAGTAATCTGTCAAATTCTGCTCTGACAGATGAATATCTTCTTCAACTTCCGTATACATGGCAAAGCCAGAACAAAAGTCTTCATCGATGTATTCTAGCTCTGCTAACTGACCTCTTTCTCCTGTTACAATCAGTTTTACATCATAAGCTTTAGCTTGCGGTACTGAAGTAGGTAAACGAGTAGGGCTTAGGTTCAGTGGCTCGATAAGGTTTTGTTGAATTGCAGACTTTATATTTGGCCAAAGTCCTGGGTTAGCCAAAATTAGATTAGCCGGTACAATTAAGTAACCGCTATCTGCCTGTGAAATTAAGCCAGGTTGGAAGGCAATATCACCACTTAAATCGACACTGTAACGGTCAAATAAGCGTTTGGCATCAAGTGATTCCGACAAAACAATCGCAGCGTTAGACTGGCTCTGAAGAGCTTTACTGATGAACTCTCTATAGACAGAATTATCTACGCAGTTAATGAGTAGTACTCGCGTCAATCCAGAAATTTTTGAAAAACGAGATATCGTTGCCGACATTCTCGGTTGGAGCTCAGTAAAAGACTTCTTTGGTAACGAAGGTGCAGACTTTAAAAGTGCTTCGTACTGCTCAAGTGAAGGTGTTACGTCTTGCCAATTAAGTTGGTTCATTAAAATTCATCGTAATTCAATCTTGCCGACATTATAACGAAACGGACTATAACACCCTAGCACCAATTTGGTTTGCTCTCGGCATTCATCTCTCAATGAACAATACTTAGACAAATGAGTGATCAACATCGATACTTCTAAGAGTTTTATTTGCCCAAGTAAACCATCTGGGTTACGCTGTCACTAGGTTATGTTTATGGGTCGGAACAAATGAAATATCAGCAGCTTGAGAATCTAGAATGTGGGTGGAAATGGAAGTATCTCATCAAAAAATGGAAAGATGGTGAAGCGATTACCCGACATATTGATACAAGCGAAGCAGATGCAGCGGTCGCAGAACTAAAACGCCTTGAACACGAGCCTACACTTGTCTTAGCTTGGATAGAAAACCACATGTCAGAAGAGTTAGATAATAAACTCAAGCAGGCTATCCGAGCGAAACGGAAACGTCACTTCAATGCAGAGCAAGTCCATACAAAGAAGAAATCCATTGATTTAGATTACCGAGTTTGGGAAAAGCTTTCTAGTAGAGCGAATGAACTTGGTTGTACGTTATCTGACGCAATTGAATATTTGCTTTCCGAAGCGTCGAGAAGTGAAAAAGCGAGTCAAAAAGTTACCTCAATTAAAGAGGATTTGAGTAAATTGCTATCTAGCTAGGATAGGGAGTGCCAAATGTTATATGTAATCTTAATTGCAGCCATCGTGATCTTTTGGTTGATCGCAGTCGATAGGCCGGTGTTAAAAGTAAAGTTCGATAATGGCCATATTAGTAACGTAAAAGGGCATCTACCTCCTTCTTTCAAACACAACTTACAGGATATTAGTGAGCATAACCCGTTTACTGGTGAAATGAAGGTGTATAGCCAACGAACAGGAATGCGCTTAAGCTTTTCCAAAGGCATTCCCAAAAAAGTTCAACAGAGGATTCGTAACGTTTTTCCGCACCAGGGCTTCAAAGCAAACAAAGGCAAGAAGCGCGCTTAATTACATATCAGTTACTTCATCATGTTAAATGGGACGCAATGTGGCGTCCCATTTTCGTATCTACAGAAAAATTACTTATCATCGAACAATCAACAACATAAACGGACCAAAACGATGAGATACGTTGTAACTTTAATGGTATTGATCTTTGCAAGTAATTCAGTTTTTGCTGACGATTCAGAAACGAACCTGTTGGCTAAAAAGATTAAGACTAAGCTTCAAAAGAAAGTAGACAATAAGTTTGATGGCTATCAAGGTTATTGTGACGTCATGATAGAAATGGAGCACAAAAGTAAAAACGCAGTAATAAAAAGAGTAACCAGCAGTGGTGACCAAAAAGTGTGTAGGTACGTTAAGTCCAACTTGAAGAAAGGAAAACGCTATCGTTACAAATACCCCGAAAAGTACATTCGCCTCCATATAACCACAGGCTTATAAATGTTTCAGAACGCAACTGAGCTCGTGATTTTTGGCAGATTTCGTTGCGGAGCGATTAGAGCGTTTAGCTGATTTTTGCTGTTGTACGAGGCGAGTATGAAAGGCTTTTTTGTTTGGTAGCGCTTAAGTTAGTAATCGTGATGCCATTGAATGGCAAATTCAGTGAGTTGGCCATCATCACCATACATAGATTGATTCAGGTGCTTACGGAAGAACACGCCAGTAAGTCGAGGACTAAGCGCGCATCAATTTTCAATAAGAGATTTGATTTGCTTCGTAAGCATAACCACAAACCAAACTAGCGATTGCAAGTCCACAGAAACCTCGGTTAAAGCTTCAAAAGCAAACAATGTTGTTAATCTTAGGATGACATTTTAAAGTAGCTAAAACCGGACATTATTGCTTTGAGATCCCACCCCTTGGTACGCATTATATGTGAAAGGGTTAATATAGGCTAGGCGGGGGCGCCTGCTTGTAAGGCATTGATTAAGCGGGGATTATTGTACTTATCATCTATCAAACCGAACACCAAATTTTGATCATCTAGTTCCAGTAAGTCAGCGATTTTAAAGGCTATTTCCCAATCCATAGAACAGCTACCCGCGCGCCAGTGGGCTACGCGACTACGACCAACGCCAAGTTTCTGAGCTAGTTTGTAGTCTGAGCCCAGTTCGTACTTAGCTTTTACTCTGTCTAAAAGTATGTTTGTGTAGTTCATTTAGTAACTGTTTAAAAAAGAAACAAGATTGTTAAATTGTAGAGCATCTTACGTGCTATTTCAGTAGTTTAACTCGTTTGTACGTTTAAAATAATTCGTTTACGGTTGCCATGTTCAAAAAAGAGACAGCTTGCGGAGGCTATGAACATGGAACGTATAATCTCAAACCCAATTCACTTACCTTGCCCTGATATGGCAGGGTGTGCAAATCCAGACCCAATTAAAACGGCTAAATCACTGCGTAAAATCGCAGAATTACGCGAGAAGTTCGCCGAGCAATTCCCTAAGAAGAAACAGACCTACATTCCTACACGTTTTCGTCAGGGGGTTGTAGCATGAATCTTAGTATCTGGAAATCGCGCCGCAATCAGCGCCAACTTGTTGCATCACAAGACAACGGAACTCATATCTACTTCGATAGTTTTGAGCTTGAAGCTGTTGAAGCCTCGCTTTGGCTCTACCAAGGAATGACGCTTGTCGCTTGCATCAAAGCACAAAACGACACCTTGGCCGATATTACGACTACCGCTCACCGTATGGCGACACTTGGCGCGCAAAATAACGGCCAACCACTACACGAAATCCGCAAGCAAGATGAAGCGCCCCAAGTGGGCGCGGATTCTTCCCTTTAATTAGGGGGATGCATGGACTTCGACACCAAAGCCATAGGAATCAAGATGGCGGGCAAGACGTTCGCCAATGATGCCATTCATCAAAGTGCCTTTTCACGCCGATTTTTCCCACGCTTACCCGCGATAGTTCGCAACGATGTGCGCCGTAAAGTTGAGGCGCGCACACAGCGCCAAAACGCCACACGTGAAAACGTGATTAAAACCGCCAAAGACGCGGTGAAATTTGGCTTGAAGTGCGCTCACCATATCGAGAATCGTTACTCGTTTGTTGACAGTCGAAAGGGCGCGCATAGCGAGCCATTGACGCACAATATTTTGATGCGTGACGACGCGCTGACTAAGTTCGCGGAGAAGCACGCCGACCAATGCGCCGAGATTTTATCAAGCCTAAATGCCGAAGGTTACGCCTCTTTTGTTGAGGCGTTAGCCGCGGTTTATTCTGAGCAAAAAGCATTACTTAAGACAATCCACATCAAGCCGCCTTACGTGAATTTCAAAGTGAAAGACGTTGAAGTGTTAGAGCAAATGCTAACGGCTGCGGTACTCAAAATGCAGTCTGAAAAGTGGGTTGAACGTCGTTTGCTGCGTCTGCGTGGTGACTACATCGAGTACGCCCAAATCACCATGAGCCGTGTGGGTGACAAAGGCCATCAAAGCAAATACGTTTCAGAGATTTCCTTTAGTAACTGGAAGCGCAAACAACGTGAATCAGAGAAATACATGAAGTCGATGAGCGTGTACAACGAGGAAACAGGCGAGCACTTTCCATTAGAGGAAGTGGCAAAGCGTACCATTGCTAACCCTGAGAACCGCCGTATTGAAATGATGGTTCGTTCACGAGGCTTTGAAGAACTGGCCGACGAACTGGAATACACCGCGCTTTTTATTACGTGGACACTGCCGAGCCGTTATCACCGCAATTCACCGAAGTGGGACGGCTCAAGCGTCAAAGATGGACACGCCGAATTAATGCGCCAATGGTCACTTGCTCGCGCTAAGTTGGCCAAGTTAGAGATTGAATACTTTGGTTTTCGTGTGGCCGAACCACACAAAGACGCAACCAGTCACGCGCACTATTTCTTGTTTTGCTCTCACAAAGACAAAGCCAACATCATTCGTATTCTCCGCGGTGAGGCGATTGCGCCAGACCGTGAGGAATTAGGCGACGACATCACGCCACGCTTTGACGTAAAAGAAGCCGACCCAAGCAAGGGCGGCGCAACGGCGTATATTGCCAAGTACGTCTCGAAGAACATCAACGGTAAACACATGCCAGACACCGAAGCCGAAGAAAGTGCATTTAAAGTGCGCGCTTGGGCGTCCGTGCATCGTATTCGCCAGTTTCAGCAATTTGGTGGTGAGCCTGTGTCTTTGTGGCGCAGTTTACGCCGTGCGACAGCCGAACAAACCCAAAAAGATGATCAGCTAGAAGAACTGAGACAAGCGGCAGACTCATCCAAATGGGCGCTGTTTTGTCAGTTAGCTAAGGGCGCGAAGTTGGCTTACAAAGAAAACAAAAACGACTACGGCGAGCCAATCAAAAAAATCATTGGTTTTGAGTGGTGCGGTCAAGTCATCGAAACCGCTAGCGAGTGCTATTCGCTCGTTCAAACGAAAGACGTAAAGCGTCTTTTAAAAAGTCGCGGAGCGACGTCTTGGAGCACTGAAAATAACTGTAACTCCCCACTCATTACAGAGTTGAAGAAGCTCACCGGATGGAGCTTTGAGGGAGTGAAATGCCTATTAGAGCCGTTGGCGAATGGGGCGACGGTTTCCATCGACCAATATTGTTCAATCAAATTACAAAACAACACATTACGACTGATTTAACCCGTTTGGGATATTGCTTGCGACAACGATTTCAGCAACTAGGTAAGGACAACCCAATGAGCACCATCGACAAAATCACCCAAGAAATGGAAGCCGAAGTGAAGCGCGCTAAAGGCGGCGTGTTTTGGCGTCTATTGCTGGTCTGGATGAAAGAAGTCAACAAACAGATTCAGAAAAAACCGAACACCGATGAAGAACTAGCCGAGGCTTAAACAATGGAAATGCTATCTCTTAAAGAATGTCAGCAAGCAATGGCCGCGCTCGATGCGGCCGACAAACTCAACGCCAGTGTCGAAAAGGAGTTGAGCCAGTTCAAAAACATGGACACCAACGCGATTATCAAACGTGCAAGCAAGATGCTCATGACGGGTAACTTTTCGCTTGAAGCGTTTGGTTTGAATCCGACGCTGTTCGACCAAATCGAGCAGCTTACCAAGCTCAACAACAAAGTGCGTGAAAAGTATCGCGGTTGTGTCAAAGGCAATATGCAGCAATTGGAAACAGTCGAGGCGGCCGCCGATGAGTAAACATCCCAACCCAATTCGCGGGCACGTATCGTGCCCCGTTTGTAGCTCGGCTTCTACCGTGCATCGTGTCGGTGAGGGCAAGCTGATTGCCGAGGGCGAGCCAACTAAAAACGGGCGCAATTTAGGACTGCTGTATTACAAGTGTCCGAGCTGTGGCAACAGCCCAATGAGCAAGAGCATTAACGCGTTTGTAGAAACCAACATGGTTGACTCGGTTGAACAGCTAGATTTGAGTGACGCCGTCACAATTGAGACTGAATTGCCAACGGTTGAACCAGTGCCCGACATCGTTACAAGCACTGATATGCCTAGCATTGCGGCTGCTGAACCAGTGGAAGCGCCAAGCGTTGAAACCGAGCAAGTAACCGAACCGGAACCCGCACCAACGCCCGTTAAAAAGCCGCCGTTTCCGGTTAAAAAAGTCTTAGCGGGGATAGCCTTTGTCGCTTTGCTGATTTGGGCGATTCGTCAACTGATGCCAACCAAGAAATCAACCGAACCAGATACCGAACAAGGAGAGCCAGTCAATGCAGGATGAAATGGAAAACCAACCAGAGTTAGATGATTGGGGCGACTTTTCCGCGGTTATCAGTGGACTGGAGCAAACCGAAGTCAGCGAGTTAACCGACTTACCAACCGAAGCGGCCAACGACGACAACCACCAACCCGCGGGTGAAATGTTCGAGGGCGCATTGTCGGTACTGTTCACCATTGCCGAACAAGCGACGTCGATTATT
Organism: Vibrio sp. YT-19(2023); assembly: GCF_033337395.1. NCBI lineage: Bacteria > Pseudomonadati > Pseudomonadota > Gammaproteobacteria > Vibrionales > Vibrionaceae > Vibrio > Vibrio sp. YT-19(2023). Next base: position 62,873 of record NZ_JAWOQN010000003.1, read on the forward strand.
TCCGGTGTCGATTTTGAGTTTGATGAAAAAGGCAAAGCGGCGGTGATTGATGCCGCGTTACCTGTCTTGGAAAAACACAGTGATAGTGTGTCGTCGCTGTTTGGTGACTACATGCAAGAGGCCGTGCTCGGTTTGGCGGTGTTGTCGCTGGTCTACAGTGCCAAGAAAACCATGGCATACCAAAAAGAGCTATTAGCCATCGAGGAGGAAAAACAGCGTGAGCAAAAAGAAAAAGACGCCGCTTAAATTCCCCAATCCGGTCAACTCCAATCCGTCACACGATGCCGAGCATGTCATCTATGTGGCGGGCACGGGCGGGGGTAAAACCTCCGCCGTTAAGCACTTGGGGTTAGTGCCAAAAGCCGCGCAAGCGGTTTTTTTTGACCCTTACCGCAACTACGCGGGGGCGAAATTCCGCGGCCAACAATGTCTTGAAACCAGTTCTCGCGTGGCGTTCGTCAAAGCCTTGGTGATGGCACGTAAACGCGGCAAGTCGTTCAAGTTGGCGTATATCCCCAAAGATGGCGCGTGTAGTGAGGAACTCGAATTTTTCAGCGCGGCAGTGTGGGCAGTCGGTAATGGCGACGCCAAACAACTGCATGTGATCATCGAAGAGTTAGCAAGCTGCGTGGAAACGTCCGGCAAACTCAAAGGCAAAGCGGGCGAATTATGGCGCGGTGGGCGTCAATATGGGCTTGTGCTGCATTCGATTTTCCAACGCGGGCAAGAAGTGCCCAAGACCGTGACCGAGCAATCACCTGTATGGTGGATTGGTGCGGTGAACTCGATGGCCGATGCACGATGGCTCGCGGATAAAAAAGGCTTGTGCGTCGATACTTTGGCGGGCTTGAAGTCAGCCAAAAACAACAAAGCCGCAATTGGCAAACCGATTGCTGAATATATGCTCGTTCGTGACGGTATCGGCAACGTGGAAAAGTCCTCATTTAACTGTCTGACGGGCACCATTCACCGTTAATTTCAACGCTCATTCAACCTATAGGTTAACCACTTAACCTATAGGTTGCTCTCACTTCCAAGCCTGTCCGTTTCCCTGTTTCATGAAATCACTTTTTAACCGTTTACAACCGAAAGGGACAACATGAAACAGCAACACAAAAACCTACTGATGGCGCTGATTATCACGTTAATCGTGATTGCCGCTATCAACAACATCAGCGTGCTCAATCCAGTGCGTGAAACTCTTAACGGCGAAAATGGGTGGTTCTAATGGAAGCACTAAAACAACCTTTTAACCCGCGTCCACGTGAGCTTGACCCTGTTGAGGGCGTGAACTGGGGCAACCAAGCCACACTGCGCTTGGTATCGGGTCCAACCTACCAAAACATTGAACTGGTGACGGACATTCTCGATGCGGCAGACATTGAGCGCATCACAGTGAAAGTGAACGGCCGTGAAATCGTCAACGTCACGGGTCAAGACCTGTTCGACTTGCAAGAGCACAAGAAAGAATACGTGCAAGCGGGTCGCTACGTGTTGAACTTCTCGGATTTGTCGATGCGCACCAAACTGGGTATCCGTACAGGTGAGCTAGTCACGCTGCAAGGCGAAATCTGGTTCATGTACATCCAACTAAAAGCCAAAGCGGGTGCCGCGGCACCAATGATTCGCGCTCGTGCTCATACCACGGCAGCGCAAAGCCAACGCATTTACATGCCGCGCATCTATTCCCAAACGTGGTACGCCGCATCAAGTGGTCGCACGCCGTTTGACTTTGCCGAGCGTAGCGCGGCGCTGTCTATCAAGCGTTTACACCTCAAAGACGACACGATTGAACGCGTTCGCGTCCTGCGTGATGAACGTGAAGAGCTCAACGTAAACAAGACCGATAACGCCTACGACTTAGCCGCGGCGGGTCGTGAGCAGAATGCGGGCTTCTTCTCGATGGACTTCACGCGTTGCGGGTTTGGTAGCGAAGCGCGTTTGCCAACGGCGGCCATGAAACAACTGGCGTTTGAAGTGGAAAAAACGGCACCGGGTAGCATTCCGGTGCTGATTGAAGCCATCGAACAAGTGGCGGTGCCTACCGCGCAGTAAGGGGGCGTTATGGCGCAAGAGCAAAGCATGTGGGGGTCTATTTGGGACGGCGTTTTAGAAACGGGCGGCGAACTGATGACCGACGTCACCGACTTGGGCAAAGACTGGCTTGGCGTGAAGATTGAAAACGAAGCCGACCGCGTCCAGTCGAGCAACCCAGATGAACAGCGAAAGCACAATAACGACTACCAACAACCCACGGGTGAGCCTGTGTACACCTCCGCCTTTGCGGGGGTGACCACCACACACCTGATGATGGGAATGCTGTTCGTATTGTTGTTATTGGCGATGTTCTACGTCGCTAAGGGGAAGAAGTAATGCCGTTTATTCCATACCTGATTGCAGGTGCGGTGGGCGTATGGGCGGGCATCAAAGTCTCGGGCGGTTTTGACCGCATCGGATGGGTGCTCGGTCTGCTTCTGGTGTGTTATGTCCTGTACAAGAAAGGATTCAAATTATGATTGGTGGGCTTTTAGGCAATTCCGGCTCGATGCCAATTAGCGCCAACGGTGGTCCCGCGGTCAGCGGTGCCGATGGCGAATCAAGTGGCAGCCTATCGGTAGGCAATATCAATATGGGCGGGGGCAATTCCACCACGTTGATGATTCTTGTAGTGATTGTGATTGCGGCGGTGTTGCTATGGAAAAAGAAGTAATTGAAGTCGTGACGCAATCGAAACGTGCGCTTGGTGAACTCAAGCCCGCGTTTCGCGCTTGCCCTGATGCGTATGTCGAGCTGTGCAAAGCGGTCAAGGATGGCCGCGTGAGTCTGTATCGCCTAATCAGCAATGAAAATGATCTCATCATTGCGGGTGAGCGAGACGGGGATAACTACTTTTTGTGGGGCGTCGCGGGTCGTGGTCTGCGTTCGGGCATCAAACAACTGGTTAATGTCGTTAAAGCGGCGGGGATGCAATCGCTATCTGCGGATACGGCGTTTCAAGGTGTGGCGCGTTTAGTGCGTTCAATTGGTGTGACCGCCAAGCAAGACGGTGACTTTATTCGTTTGGATTTGGGAGTGCAGTAGATGGGTAGTTCTAAATCAAAATCGAGTAATACCAGTAACACCACTAACGTCAGCGGCCAGAATGCCATCAGTGGCGATAACCTCGGTGTGGCGATTTCGGGTGTGAACAACTCGACCATCAACACCACCATGACCGACCACGGCGCAGTGAATGCCGCCATGGAGCTTGGCGAAAAGGCGTTTGACGAAGCCTTTGCGTTTGGCGGCGAAATGCTCAACAGCAATGAGCGTATTTCGCTTGAAGCGATGGACACCACGCACGACATTGCCGAAACCGCCATTGATGAAGTGGCCGATTTTGCGGGCGATTCCTTGGCAACGTACGCCTCAACCAACAGTGAAAACCTCAATATGTTGGCGGGACTGGCGGGCAATCAAGCGGCGCAGAACTCGAAGAACCTGCAAGCCATGATGGACTTGGCGAAATTCAAACAGGACGGCGGGCAAGTCGAAACAAGCAAGATGATGGTCGTTCTCGCGATTGTGCTTGTGTTGGTGCTTGGCTACGTAATGGTGAAAAAACGATGAACACGCAACTATTAGCGGGTCAAGCCATCCCGCTGACGCCTGATGGCAATTGGCTGTATCTGAAATCGGCGCAAGCTGAGATTGAAGTCTATCGCGAATCGTCCGGTGAGCGCGTCACGCTTGGTAAATCGTCGGTGTTTAACGTGGGCGAGGGTAAACACCTTGGGCGTTTGCTTATCTCAAGCCGCACCGATAACCAGATTGAAATCCAGTTTGGTTTTGGGATGTTCACGCCGCCCGTTGAGGGGCAAAGCGTGGTGGTGCAAGCACTGCCGAATGTGGTGATTGAGCGCATGCCAGGGGTGACGGTGGAACACTTACCCGCGGTAGAAATCGCGCCCAATCAACAACTGGCGGTGAATCAACTGCCTGCTGTGAAAATCGCAGCGAATCAACAGCTCGGCGTCACGACGTTACCGCCTGTTGAGTTCAAAGCGCCGCAACCCGTGACGGTTCAATCGTTGCCATCGGTGGAAGTGTCTGCATTACCTTCGGTCACGCTCGAAGCTGCGCAAGTGGTCAAAGTGGATGCGCAAGTCAGTCGCAACCTCATCACCGAAGCGGTGAGCGTGTTCCCGCACAACATTGCGCAAAACGCCACGCGTAAAGCCATCACGATTAAGGCGGCGAAAGCCAATACCGCCTCGGTGTTCATTGATGCGTTTGAACTGGAAGCGGGCGAGCGCATCACCATTGAAAGCACGGCAGGCATGACCTTAACGGGCGCGGAGGGTGACAGCGTCACACTATTGGAGGTGTAACCATGCCGTTGTTTATCTTAATTATTTTTGTTTTTGGAATTGGAGCGTTCACCATGACGACATCAACCACATCAAGCGTTCGCGGGATTCGCATTAATAACCCGCTTAACATTCGCATTGCACCAAATGCATGGCAAGGCAAGGTGACACCGTCACGAGACAAAGCCTTTGAAACCTTTCAAGCGCCCGAATGGGGCTTTCGTGCGGGCGCCATTTTGTTGCGTAACTATCAGCGCCGCCATGAGCTGCACACTTTAACGGAAATCATTCACCGCTTTGCACCACCAAACGAAAACCACACGGCCAACTATGCACGCTTTGTCGCGGGGCGCGTTGGTGTGGGTATGGATGAGCGCATTGATTTGGTGAACAACAAGCCGCTGTTGGTCGAAGTGCTTCACGCGATGAGCATCATGGAAGTGGGTCGCCACTACAGCAAAAACACGGTGCTGAAAGGCGTCAATCTGGTTTAGGGAGAAACACAACATGTTTGAACGTTCAACATTAAAAGGCTTAACACTGCTTGGCTCGGTTATCGCTGCGGCGACGGGCTACGGCCATTTATTCAGCGTGGAGCTGACTGATACGGGCGTGAATTTTGGCGGCGCGGTTGGCTTAGCCATTCCCGCTGTGATTGGCGCGTATGAGTCGCTGCCGGACAAGTGGAAACCAAGCAAAAAAGTAGGGGGCTTGGATGGAAAACGCCCTTATTAACGCCTTATCGGGTCTGGGGTTTTCGTCCGAGTCGCTGGTCATGTTTGTGCTTATCGGCATGAATCTGAAGTACCAAATCGCCATCAATAAACAGCTTACCCAAGGGCTGCAAGATGTGCGCGAAAGCGTGTTGGTACTCACGGCCAAACAGACAGATTAAAGAGTATTTATCATGACAGATTCAGTTAAACCGCTTCCAACGGGAAGCACGGATAAAAAAGTCGAGCACATTGCCGACTACCTAGAGCGCGCCATGGCAGAAGTGGCGCTTGCTGGCAATGCGCCTGACAACCTATTGCGAAACCCAAGCTTTGCGGAGTATTACAGCGCAACGCTTTCGAATGATATTTTGTACGGCCACGCGGTAGACAAAGCCAAATCTTTTAACTTCATGAAAGGCATTGCAAAACCCATTTGTCCATCGTGGAGCATTGAGGTTCAACACGGCGGCAGTATCAGCTATTGCAAAGTGAAATCCGGCCGATATGGCAAAGCCGACCTGCACCAAAACAAGGATGGTAACGCCGTTATGTTTGGTGGTCTTGGTATGACGGGTAACGGTGCCAATGCGGTGTTGTTCCAAGAGTTTGATACGCCAACGCTGATTGAAGATGGCGAGCAAAACTATTACGCCTATGTGCGCTGTTGTCAGGCTGGTGGCCCGCAAAAGATTCGCTTTGGTATTTGTGATTTGGATGGAGACGGCAACGCAACCAGTATCCGAGCGTCACGCACCATTGAACTTCCGGCGGGTTTGTACGACGTAAAAGAGTTCTGGCTTGAAATCCCAAGTCTGGCTGAAGGTGGCGCGACCATTAACTATCGTAAACGTGCGTTTTTCATCGAAAGCGCCGCGCGGGGTGTGCTGTCCGTGGAAGGTGCAGGGGTGTACTACGGCAAAGCCGGACAAGTGCCAAAACTCAATTACACCAATCAAGGCATCGGAAAAGAGTTCATTATCACCAAGAAGTTCTCAAAAGCAGACCCAACCTTTTTCCTACCTTGTGTTGAGGGCTGTTACCCCATTGATAAACACCTGTCGTTTATCATCATGGGCAACCAAGGCTTTGAGTTTGAATTCCAAGCGCGGGACACCGATTTCAGCTTGGGCGATGATGGCACCGTCACGATGTCGAACATTGGCATGGTGAGCTCAACGGCAAATGCGCAGGTTCGCGGCTTCTTTAGCCAAAACCTATACATGAACTTTTTCGATGTCGCGCCGCCGTTAGTGTAAGCAATGAAAGCCACGGCAAAAACCGAACCTTAACGATAAGGTTCGGTTTGTTCACGTTTTTATATGAAATTAATGGCTATTATGCTGGTTTATGTTGTAAGTTCGATAGTTCATAACTAAATAAAAAGTACTATTCGGAAAGAACATGAAATTAATTTCAGTATTTAACAATAAAGGTGGAGTAGGTAAATCAACTCTTACTTATCATTTGGGTGCAGCTCTCGCTGAAAGGGGGGTGAAAACGCTTCTTGTAGATTTGGACCCACAATCAAACCTAACTCTTTATGGCTTAACAGAAGAGCAGCTAGAAAAGATTTGGATGAGTGAAGATGACTTTATAGAAGATTTTTCAGCAGCTAAGAATTCTATGAGTAGTGATGAGTTCATCGAATTTCAATCTAAATACCATTCAATTCATTACCTATTAAAACCTGTCGAAGATGGTGAGTCAGATGAAAAAACACTTCCACCACCTGTTCCTCTTAATAATAACCTCGGCTTAATACCTGGACGACTAACTCTGCATATGTTTGAAAACAAAATTTCCAAACAATGGAGTGAGGCGTTTCTTGGCGAGCCTCAAGCTCTTCGTACAGTTACGGCAATACGTAAAAAGTGTGAGCAGTACGCAACGGAGCATGGCTATGAAGTTATCTTAATTGATACATCGCCAAGCTTGAGCGCTCTCAATAAAGTAATAATCTCAAATGCAGACGCATTTATGATTCCTTGTGCTCCAGACATGTTTTCTGACTATGGTATCAAAAACATTGGCAATGCGCTAAATGCTTGGAAGCGTGAGTTTGACACAATGTACGGTCTGCTTACTGACTCTAAACGAAGCTATTTTCCGGCTAGCTTTGTACAACTTCTTGGTTACACGGTCTACAACGCGAAAAAGCGTAGTGATGCCTCCAATGAGTTAGGAATTGCACTGGCTCATTATAACTACGCCCAGAAGTTACCGGAGACCATTCAAAAGCACGTGCCAGATGGTTGTTTTGCATTAGGTTTAGAATCGTTTCAGCATTCAATGGGAAACAATGCTGTTATATATGGACATGGAACACTGCCGACCATGGCTCAGAAGTATAGAGTTCCTATGTGGTCGGTGCCAGATCAAGCAGATCTGGGAGGAGACAAACAAACAATCAGTGGTAATAAAGCGAAGTTTTATTCAACAAAAGACAACTATTTGCAATTAGCCGACGATATATTGAATCGTCTAAGCAAACTATAGGTAGAGGTGCTTCATAATGAATCAAGAAGAAAATTTTGAAGGTATTCAAAAAAAACTTGAAGAAAAAATGCACTTCTACGAGCTATTACATGACAAAATTATTTCACTGATTAACAGAGACCCGGTGTTCAAGAAATATGTTCATAGCTATAAGTCACGCTTTAAAGACATAGAACACTTACGCGAAAAAATAGCACGTAAAAACGAAGCTGACTCCCAAAAACCAGAAGAGGAACAAAACGGGCCAATAACTCCTGAAAACGTAACTGAGCGCATTACAGATATCTGTGGCATAAGAATCCTTCACCTGTATCAAAATCAATTTTCTCAGATACATCAACGCCTAATGTCTTTGGTTGAGACTGGTGAACTTGCTTTATATGAAGACCCTAAGGCATATACCTGGGATCCTGAGTTCGAGGCATACTTTAAAGAGCTAGATTTAGAAGCTGAGCTGAAAGAGAGCTTCTATACAAGCGTTCATTATGTTTTTAAACCTAGAGCCGATAGTGATATAACTTGTGAACTACAAGTTAGAACGTTATTTGAAGAAGTATGGGGTGAAATCGACCATACATTCAATTACCCAGTACCTTCGGATAGTATCGTTATACAAGAGCAATTAAAGGTTTTAGCTCGACTAGTAGGTGCAGGCACGCGTCTTTCGGACTCAATTTTCCGCTTGAAAGAGCACAACTAATCTACTTTAACTTAGATTTACTAGGAACCCATTCGGCGGCTTTCATTCGACGGCCGCCACGAAACGGTAAGACGTTTTCCTTAGCAGGATAAACCTTGGGATACTCAAAGTGTCCGTACATTTCCACAAACTGACGATGTTCGTCACGCCAGAATACAAAGCTTTCCAATTCTTTAGGGCTGAACTCACGACCAGATGGCGTGATTAACACCGCACGTTGCTCACAAACCCGAAAACCAGACCAACGGATGTCATTAGGCAAATAGCCAAGTGATTTGATGAGTAGAAGTTTTTCCGCCATTGGATTCACCGGAACGGTGCCATCTAACCAACGAACAACCGTCGGCTTGGTAACGTGAAAAAACTCGGCGCCTTGCTTAAGGGTTTTAAATTCTCGCCAGAATAGAGTGCAGAATGATTCGTGAAACATGACAACGCTCGCAATTTGATGAACAGACTAAAATTATTTTTTTCTTGTTTTTTCGCCTAAACCGAACGCCTCATAATGTGGCGGTAAGGTTGTTGGGCGAGTTTTGTAGATTGCGGGAAACAATCGCCAGTAATAGTACAAACGACTTAAACGTTTAAAACTCACAAAATTAAAATTTACGGCTTGGTTATCAGAGACTTATGAAAGGCTTAATCAAAGAGTTAGACTTTGTTAACAAAACACCCCTTGGTGCGCATTATATGTGTTATGTTAAATTGCGTATTGCTGTACGCTAAATGTTGTCTGAGTATGCTCCTATTCCCCTGCAGATTTTAAATTTAAGGGCCTTACTGTGAGCATTAAACATAATCGTTATTTACCATAAAATACTTAATGTAGATCTTAATAATCTATCGATTGTTAAGATCTATATTAACGCCTTTTTACTTATTGAAATGACTGTATAGCTTCAAAGATATCTTGTCTTCTAACTGGCTTGGAAATGAATCCGTCCATACCGGCATCCAGGCATTTATCTCTATCGCTTTCTAGCGCATGTGCAGTTAACGCTATAATTGGGGTCCTGAGACCTTTATCTCGAATAAGTCTTGTTGCGGTAATTCCATCCATCACTGGCATCGAGACATCCATGAGAATCAAATCGATTAAATCCTCATTCTCTTCTAAAAATGTTAATGCCTCTGCTCCATGGCTTGCGATATGAACATTATGGCCAAGCTTATTTAAGATAAGCTTTATTACGAACTGATTCGACTCGGTATCTTCTACGACGAGAAGTTCCATTGCTTTTGTCGGTTGATTGGTTTCGATTCTAACTGGACGATTTTGATTGCAACGAGTCAAAACTGGAATCGAAATCGTAAAGGTTGAACCAACATGCTCGTCACTTTTAACGGCAATCTTGCCACGCATCATTTCAACTAAATGCTTGGTTATTGCGAGCCCCAGTCCTGTACCACCGAAGCGTCTCGTGATGGAACGGTCTCCTTGATGAAATGCCGTAAACAAGTGCTCTTGCTTTGCTTTAGATATACCAATTCCAGTGTCAGATATTGAGATCACAAGTTCAGCATCTTGCTCAGATACAGAAACTTTTACTTCACCTTCGTCTGTAAACTTTATTGCATTTCCTATTAGATTAAACAGGATTTGAGATAACCGCGTGGAGTCAATCCAAAATTGTTTGTCATTAGTGACAGTACAGTTGAGCTTGAATTTAAGATTTTTCTTCTTAGCGATTTGTTTTTGCTGAGAAATAACAAAAGTGACAGTGTCTCTTAAGTTAATCCATTGTTCATTGAGCTGAAAGCGACCTGACTCGATTTTAGAAAGATCAAGAATGTCACTGATTATCGCGAGAAGTAACTCTGCAGAGCACTCCATTTGGCTCAAAGCATCAATTTGTTCTTCTGACAAGGTTGATTGCTTCAGTATATCTAGCATTCCAAGAACGGAATTTAAAGGGGTTCTTATTTCATGACTCATCATCGCTAAGAACTCCGACTTAGACCGGTTCGCAAGCTCTGCTTCTTCTCTTGCTTTAGCGAGCTGAGTTGTTCTTACTTCAACGATACGTTGTAACTTCTCTTTGGTCTCGATATCAATGACCGCCCTTTCAATTAAGGGACGAAACCGCCTCAAGGTTTCCTTATTCTCTATGCTAAAGTGCCCTTTCTGAGCTCCAATAAGTAGGATTACGGTTTGCGTTACTTCTGAACGTATACCAGTTAAAACGACCGAGTTTACATGGCTTTTTATAAAGCTGTTTAAGTTAACAAACTCAGCGAGTTTATCTGGCTCGAACAGTAGAATGCATTCACCATTGAGAGCTCTTTGATAGGTGTTACCGTGTAACCAGGATACATTATCAAATACGCTATTAGTTGATATCAATGTCTTGAAGGGATATCGTTCACCATCACGAGTCAGTACAATAAAATCATCGAAGTTGATGTACTTTTTGAGGACATTGTTTAATCCCGTAAATATCTCATGCCGATTCTTTGCCTCACTCATCGCAGATATCGCGGAAAGAATGGCCTTGTTTTCATCAGCGAGTAGTCGTTCTCTTTGTCTAGCCTGCTTTAGCTCAACTAACGCTTCTTGAAGCGCTTCCTGTTGATATATGTCTAAGTATTTATCTTTCATAAGGTTTATGGAATATAGCCGATGAAATCATCAGGTTTCCATGTCCATTCTCACCACCAATAAATCTACCTTGCTCGCCGAAAGTAAAAGGGCAAATAAAAGGCAAATGTTCTAGTTCTTGGTTAATTTGTTCACAAACGCTATTCATGTCTTGCATTAAGTGCAACATGGGACCTGCGCAAAAGATATTTATCACTCCAATTTTTCGAGACTCTTCTAATTTTTGGTTAAAAGCGGCATTGACGACTTTTGCAGCGCGCGCAACGAGATGCTCACGACTTCCTTTCATTAATGTGAGCTCGTCACCCTCTTCTATTCGTGTAAACAACTCGATTCCACCATCTGGCGTCTCACGGATCGGATGGGATAACTTGTAATATGGGCGATCATAGAGATGACCTGCGATCCGCCCTAATGGATAAGCACTCGAGTTTGTAAACAGCATATTATCTTTACCTACTTGGTTATCCTGGTGATTTGTCCACCTTCTATAAACATTGAGCGCAGGTTCATTATCAATTTCAAGTAAGCATCTATCGTTGGTCTTGGTTGCAACACCTTTGATATTAGTTGGTGTATGCCCAGCGCTGAAAGCGATATCAACAGGTTGAGAGGAGTAAAAGAGAGTTAAGCTTAAACCTGAAGTTTGAGAGCCTTGGGCGGTTATCACAGACCATTTCCCAGCGATGTTATTATCAGCGGCCGAACCACCAATAATTGGAATTAGAGTTCCAAATCTTTCATCTATATACGCAATGATTGATTCCTCTTGCCCTGGTGTAGCATGAAGTAGAATTAAGTTTGGTACCTCTCCTACACGGTTTGCGTTCTCAAGGGCCATATCCAAAGCCTTGGTGACGCTGTCACCTGAGTTGTGATTAGAAATACCAGTACCATAAGCATGAGGACCTGTATCATAAACAGCAAGTGCCGCAATTACTGGTCCTGTATGAAAGCCCTGATCTGTCATTACGGCTTGACATGAACTGGCGCCATGAAAAGGCACACCAGGAAAATGCGCAAGAAACGCTTCTCGAATCAACTCGAAATTGTATTCTTCCGTGTAGTAACACATCACGTAAGACAAGTTCTGTTGTGTCAATTCGGACCTGAGCGTTTTTATCGCTGAGTCTTCATCTTTAATATGAGTAAAAACTGATTGGCAATGCATACGATTTTATAATTGGATATCACTCTGCTGTTATACCATTCCAACCAATTTTCTCTAGGTAAGAAGGTGTTAATTTCATTAATAAGTTACGATTATCTCGTGATAGATCGTATTTATAATTGAACTACAACAATGTTTTCACCTTTTTTAAAGGTGATTTTTTTCGATTCAGGCATGATGTCCCATTCTACTGACTTATGCTTTTCGTTGAGATTGATAAAATTACCAGATTGATTTAGATCAATTTTTAGAGTGCTACTTTCTGTCGTTTCGAGCGAAATTCCCATTGAGTCACGATTAATCGTGATTATTTCTCCTTCAATTGTTACATCGCATCGTTCTTTTTGTGAACAGTCAACGCTATTAACACTCTCGTGTGTAAAGGTACGCCAGAAAAATGCGCCTATTAAAACACCGAGCATGATTAAGATTTGTGCAAGTCGCGCCTTTGTTAACTTTTGTGCAGGCATAATTACTAATATCCTTGTTACAAACTTCAAACTTTTTAAATAAAAAATGATTTCCAGAGGTCCAGTAAGGTTACTACCCTGTCATTGAATTGTTAATTCAAGTATAGTGTCACGCTGAAAATGCCACTTTTTATTAAAGTCAGCAATGGAAATAAGGTGATGATAACACTTGAATTCTAGAGTTTACTTGGGTGGTGTTACGACGCAAGTCGTGTTGGAAGTAAAAGTGTAGTTAATTAGAAATTGGAAGCATGCAAATGAGCCAAGTAAAGCAGCTTGAACAAAACTACAACTATACAGTCGTTCGCCAATTTACCCTTGTGACCATTTTATGGGGCATAGTTGGTATGGCTGTTGGTGTTTTGATTGCCGCTCAATTAGTTTGGCCACAGCTAAACTTTGATACGCCGTGGTTGACGTACAGTCGCTTACGTCCACTGCATACTAATGCGGTAATTTTTGCGTTTGGTACCAGTGCTCTGTTCGCAACGTCTTATTATGTTGTACAGCGCACATGTCAAACACGTCTTTTTGGTGGCCCACTCGTTGCCTTCACCTTTTGGGGTTGGCAAGCAATCATCCTGGCAGCAGCCATTACTTTGCCTCTCGGTTTAACATCGGGTAAAGAGTATGCTGAGCTAGAATGGCCTATTGATATCGCAATTGCGCTAGTATGGGTATCATATGCGGTGGTGTTCTTCGGCACACTAGTGAAGCGAAACACGTCACATATTTATGTGGCAAACTGGTTCTTCGGTGCCTTTATTATCACAGTAGCAGTACTTCACATCGTGAACAGCATGGCTATTCCTGTGTCACTTGGTAAATCTTACTCGATTTACTCGGGCGCAGTGGATGCGATGGTTCAGTGGTGGTATGGACACAATGCGGTAGGTTTCCTACTGACCGCTGGTTTCCTAGGTATGATGTACTACTTCGTTCCTAAACAAGCTGAACGTCCTGTTTATTCTTACCGTCTATCTATCGTTCACTTCTGGGCACTTATTTCTCTATATATTTGGGCAGGCCCTCACCACCTTCATTATACAGCGCTACCAGACTGGACTCAGTCTCTAGGTATGGTTATGTCGCTGGTTCTATTTGCTCCTTCTTGGGGTGGTATGATCAACGGTATTATGACGTTATCTGGTGCATGGCATAAGCTTCGTTATGACCCTATCCTACGTTTCCTAATCGTTTCACTGTCGTTCTACGGTATGTCTACCTTTGAAGGCCCGATGATGTCGATTAAGACGGTTAACGCACTTTCTCACTACACAGACTGGACCATTGGTCACGTTCACTCTGGTGCGTTAGGTTGGGTTGCGATGGTTTCTATCGGCTCTGTATATCACTTGGTACCTCGCCTATTTGGCCAAGAGCGTATGTACTCTGTTGGTCTAGTTAATGTGCATTTCTGGCTAGCAACAATCGGTACCGTTCTTTACATCGTTGCGATGTGGATCTCTGGTGTAATGCAAGGTCTTATGTGGCGCGCGGTTAACTCTGACGGTACGCTAACTTACAGTTTTGTTGAATCTGTAGAAGCGTCTTATCCGTTCTACTTTGTACGTTTCCTAGGCGGATTTATCTTCCTATCTGGTATGTTCCTAATGGCATACAACACGTACAAAACGGTAAGTGCACCTAAAGAAAGCCTAAAAGCTATCCCACATCCGGCATAAGGAGATTTAAGAATGAGTAATAATTCTAATAATCGCCATGAAATCTTAGAACGTAATGTCGGTTTGTTGGCTATTTTTATCGTGTTTGCTATCAGTTGGGGCGCTCTTGTAGAGATCACTCCTCTGATTTTCCAAAAGCAAACGACTGAACCTGTAGAAAATCTGCGCGCTTACACTCCTTTGGAGATGGAAGGCCGTGATATCTACATCCGTGAAGGTTGTAACGTCTGTCACAGCCAGATGGTTCGTCCTTTCCGCTCAGAGACTGAACGTTACGGTCACTACTCTGTTGCTGGTGAGAGTGTTTGGGAACACCCATTCCTTTGGGGCTCTAAGCGTACAGGCCCGGATTTAGCTCGTGTTGGTGGTCGTTATTCTGACGAATGGCACCGTGTTCACCTGTTAGATCCTCGTGAGCTTGTACCTGAGTCAAACATGCCAGGTTTCCCGTGGCTAGCTGAAAACGTTTTAGACGGTAAGCTAACTCAGAAGAAACTTGAGCTATTTCGTGATCAGTTCGGCGTTCCATACACTGATGAAGAGATCGCGAATTCGGCTAAAGAAGTAGAAGGTAAAACAGAGATGGATGCAATCATCGCTTACCTTCAGTCTCTTGGTCATGCAATGAAGTAAGGGGATCATATGGATTTCGGTACAATTCATAGTATTTATACCGTTGTACTCTTCGCTAGTTTTATTGGCATCGTATGGTGGGCATTTAGTAAAAAGCGTAAAGCACGCTTTGAAGAAGATGCCAACTTGGTGTTTGCTGACGAAGAACAAAAGACCCCTAATAACCAAGGAGTGAAGAAGTAATGACTACATTCTGGAGTCTCTGGATTATCGTGATTACTGTCGGTACGCTAGTAGGCTGTGCGATTCTCCTGACTTGGTGCGCTAAAGATAAAATGGGCGTCGAGGAAGGGGAAGACATGGGCCACGAGTACGATGGTATTCGCGAGCTAAACAACCCTCTACCAAAGTGGTGGACTTACCTGTTTGTAAGCACATTTGTGTTCGCAGCAGTTTACCTTGCCCTATTCCCAGGTCTAGGTAGCTTCAAGGGCTTTTTAAACTGGCAGAGTTCGGCTCAAACCGTTCGCTCACTAGAAGAGTCAAAAGAAGCCATCGCTGCAGCACAAGAGAACAAGCAACTAAACCAATATGCAAAAGAACTGGATGATGCCGACGCTTACTTCGGCGAAGCATTCCGTAAACTTGCGCACAATGACAGTGGTCTACGCCCAATTCCTGAAATTGCTCAAGATCCTGAAGCATTAAAAGTTGGTCAGCGTTTGTTTTTGCAAAACTGTTCTCAATGCCATGGCTCTGATGCACGTGGTCAGAAAGGCTTCCCTAACCTGACTGATGATGCATGGCTATATGGTGGCGAGCCAGCAGCGATCGTTACAACCATCATGCACGGCCGTATTGGTCAAATGCCAGCATGGAAAGATGCCCTTGGTGAGCAAGGTGTTCAAGAAGTTGTAAGTTACACACTTAGTCTATCTGGTCGTAAAGTAAATGCTCGTGAAGCCGCGGCAGGTAAAGCACGCTTCGTAGTGTGTGCTGCTTGTCATGGTACCGATGGTAAGGGTAACCCTGCAGTCGGTGCGCCTGACCTTACAGACCAAGACTGGTTATTTGGTGACTCTCGTGCAGCTGTAACAGAAACCGTAATGAACGGACGCTCAGGCGTAATGCCTGCGTGGAAAGACATTTTGGGTGAAGATAAAGTTCAGCTCGTTGCCTCATATGTCTGGAGTTTAAGTAACTCAGAGAGTAAGTAACTGAGATATTACGTAACATAGCAATAACAGCCCCTTTCATAGGGGCTGTCTTTCCTTTAAATTTAACGCCTTACATTTTTTCATTTAGCTGTTGAGAACTTTTTTATGGTAAAGCCTTGGTATAAACAATTTTGGCCGTGGTTCCTAATCATCCTTCCTCTTACTGTCGTAGTTTGGACTGTGATTACTGTGGTCGTTTTCTCGAACAACTCTGTTTCTTTAGTCGCTGAGGATTACTATAAAAAAGGCAAAGGCATTAATATCGATATTAGTAAAATGAATGTCGCTCGTGACCTAGGTCTTAACGCTGAGATTTCCTCTGAAAATAACAATGTTGTGATTGTTTTCGCTAAAGGGAAGCTACCTCATTACCCTGCTCTAACGGCCACTTTCACTCATCGTACTCTTCCTGATCGTGACTTCACAAAGCTTGTAACAGCGGATGCATCTGGTAATTACCGACTAAAAGCTGAGGAATCTATTCAAGGGCCATGGTTTGTTGAACTACAACCACACGACAAGCAATGGATGATCCAAGGTAAAGTTGAGTTTCCTGCCTCTTCAACACCGTTAATGAAGTAAGCATATGTGTAAATCCTGTTATCACTGCGGTGAAGATGTACCAGCCAACACGGATTTCAAAGTAGAAATATTGGGTGAAATTCGCGACATGTGTTGTCCGGGCTGCGAAACTGTGGCGCAGACTATTGTCGATAGTGGTCTTGTCTCATATTACCAATACCGCACTGCGCCTGCAGAAAAGGCAGATCTAGTACCAGAGCAACTCCAAGCTTTAATTCATTATGACAATGCGGATGTACAATCTGAATTCGTACGAAATCGCGAAAATGTTTCTGAAGTAACCCTTTCTTTGGAAGGCGTTTCATGTGCCGCTTGTGCGTGGTTAATCGAAAAGCAAGTTTCTAATACGGCCGGGTTGGTATCTATCCGTGTTAATACAACCACCAATCGAGCGTTACTAGCCTGGGATAAAACTCAGGTACGGTTAAGCGAGCTCCTTTCCGTTATTCATAAACTTGGTTACAAAGCTGCACCTTTTGAAGCAGATAAGCAAGAAGCCTCTTACCATCGAATGATGAAGCAATATCTATATCGGCTAGGTATTGCAGGTTTAGCAACCATGCAGGTCATGATGCTCGCCGTTGCACTGTATCTCGAAGTCTTTGGTGATTTAGAGCCAGAGTTTAAAAGTTACTTTCGTTGGGTAAGTTTGATTTTTGCTACTCCTGTTTTGCTTTATTCCGCTCTTCCATTTTACTTAAACGCATGGCGCAGTATCAAAGGCCGAACCCTTGGTATGGATGTCCCGGTTTCTATTGCGTTGATCTTTGCCTATGTTGCAAGTTTAGTTGCAACAGTAACTGAACAAGGCGAAGTCTTCTTTGAATCTATCTCGATGTTTACCTTCTTTTTGTTAGTAGGTCGATTCTTAGAGATGCGCGCTCGTCGCAAAGCTGCTGCAGCGAGTGGTAACCTTCTTAAGTTGATTCCGGCAATTGCTACAACGCTGGACGGTGATCAGATACCCGTGAAGACGCTAAAAGTTGGCGTTCGTATTCGCGTTCTACCTGGTGAACATATCCCCGCTGACGGTAAAGTTATTTCAGGCCGTATTCATATTGATGAATCCATGCTAACGGGTGAGTCAGTGCATGTTGTGAAACGAGAAGGCGATATTGTTTATGCGGGAACGCTAAACGGAGACGAATCATTTGAACTTGAGGTAGTAAGCTCAAAGGCCGATTCAATGATTTCTAACATCGTGCGTTTACAAGATGAAGCTCAACACTCCAAACCTAAAATTGCGGAAATTGCAGACATTGTCGCCCGTTACTTTGTTGGTGTGATTCTTATTATCTCTGCTGGTACTTGGTTTTACTGGCATCAAACAAAACCAGATGATGCGTTTTGGATCATGCTGTCTGTGCTAGTCGCTACGTGTCCATGTGCGCTATCTCTGGCCACACCGACCGCACTCACTTGTGCTACCTCTAGAATGGGTAATTTTGGCATTTTACTTCGTAAAGGCCATGTGTTTGAGACACTATGTAAGATCAACCACTTAGTTGTAGATAAAACAGGCACTCTAACGAAAGGTGATATTGAGATCTGTGAAACAAAGATACTTAGTGATCTCCCACAGAAAGATTGTCTATCACTAGCTGCAGCTTTAGAGGCTCATGCAAACCACCCTATCGCTCGTTCTTTTGCAACTTACACCAATGATGACTTTATCGTGTCTGACGTGCAAAACGTGATTGGTTCAGGGATTGAGGGTATGTGGAATGGCAAAATCGTTAAGATAGGTAGTGCTGCTTTTGTTCAAGGCAAAGAAAGTGGTGAAAGCCAGGCGGTCTATCTGTCGGTTGATGGCAAGCATGTCGCTAGCTTTTACTACCGCGACCCTATCCGAAAAGAAAGCAAAGCCTTTATTCAACGTTTTGCTGACGCTGGAATTAAGACAACGCTGCTAACAGGTGACTCTCTCTCAAACGCTCGACCTGTAGCGAATGAAATTGGTATCGATCACGTCGTTGCGTCAGCAAAACCAGAAGACAAACTCGCGTACCTTAAGAGTCTTGATGAAGACAGTATCACTATGATGGTTGGCGATGGCATCAATGACGCACCTACTCTCGCCGGAGCTCATCTTTCTGTTGCAATGGGCGGTGGTACGGATGTCGCTAAAGCATCTGCAGATATGACGTTACTTGGGGATAATCTCGAAAAGCTACTAGAGGCACGTTTGCTTGCACTGCGTACAAGAAAGATTATTCGAGAAAACTTGGCTTGGTCTTTGGGTTACAACCTGTTAATTTTGCCTTTAGCTGTCGCTGGTTTAGTGGCTCCCTACATTGCAGTAGTTGGCATGTCTGCAAGCTCAATTATCGTTGTATCTAACTCTTTGCGCCTGCTCAAAGAGAAATAAGTAGAGAAAGCAAACATGGAAAGTCTTTATATATTGATTCCCATCGCTATCGTTCTCGTTTGTGTTGCTGTTGCCGTTTTTCTTTGGGCAGTAAGAAGTGATCAGTTTGAAGATCTAGAACGACAAGGACATAACATTCTTCTTGATGAAGAAGACAAATCTAATAGTGATAAAAAATAGCAACCTTTATGACTCCTGACTTTATTGGTGCTTTGATGATCGGCCTCGTCGGGGCCGGTCATTGCATGGGAATGTGTGGTGGTATCGCGTCTCTGCTTACCATGGGCTCTTCTACAAGTAAAAGCTCCCCCCTTATTCCACTCTTCTACAACCTAGGGCGATTGAGCAGCTATGCCGTAATCGGTGCATTAGTAGGCGGAGCAATATCAGGTTTATCTGAGCTAAGTGGATTAACGCATTCTCTTGCTTGGTTAAGGCTGATTGCCGCACTGTTCATGATTCTGGTTGCGCTTTATATTGCTAGATGGTGGCAAGGTTTACTGTTAATAGAAAAGTTAGGACAGCACATTTGGCGCTTTATCTCACCTGCTGGTAAGCGCTTGTTGCCATTAAAGCACCCTCTTCATGCTTTACCATTTGGCTTCATTTGGGGCTGGTTACCATGCGGCTTGGTTTATTCTGCGCTAACTTGGTCGGCGGTTTCAGGCAGCGCAATAAACGGTGGTCTTATTATGCTCGCGTTTGGCCTCGGAACACTTCCGGCAATGCTGATTATTGGATATGGTGCCAACCATTTTCAGAAATTACAAAAATCGTTAATATTTAGAAATATTTCAGCATTAATCCTTATTGGGTATGGTTCGTACACTGCTGTAGGAGCCATGGAGTTACTCGGTTTCATATAACGTTAAACTCTATTGAGGTGACATTTTTGCTACCCTTTAGGATTAAGCGATGCTAAAATATTGATGTATATCAAATAGTGAAAGGTTGTTATGATTTCTGAAAAACCTGCAACAAAGCGTATCCAATCAGGCGGTTGCGCCATTCATTGCCAAGATTGTAGCATTAGTCAGCTGTGTATCCCGTTCACTCTGAATGAGGCAGAACTTGATCAGCTTGACCAAATCATCGAACGTAAGAAGCCTATCCAAAAAGGACAAGAGCTTTTTAAGGCTGGTGACGAGCTAAAATCTCTGTACGCTATCCGCTCTGGTACCATCAAGAGCTATACGATCACAGAGCAAGGTGATGAGCAAATCACAGCGTTTCACTTGGCCGGAGACCTAGTTGGTTTCGATGCCATTACAGGTGACTCCCACCCTAGCTTTGCTCAAGCGCTTGAAACGTCGATGGTATGTGAAATCCCATACGAAATTTTAGACGACCTATCAGGTAAAATGCCTAAGCTTCGCCAGCAAATTATGCGTTTGATGAGTAACGAAATTAAAGGTGATCAGGAAATGATTTTGCTTCTTTCTAAAAAGAATGCAGAAGAACGTCTAGCGGCTTTCCTATACAACCTATCAACTCGTTTTTCTCAACGTGGCTTCAGCCCTAGAGAGTTTCGTTTAACGATGACTCGTGGTGATATTGGTAACTATCTTGGTCTTACAGTGGAAACAATCAGTCGCTTGTTGGGTCGTTTCCAGAAATCCGAGATCCTAAGTGTAAAAGGTAAATATATCACTATCTTAGACCACGATGCATTGATGGAACTTGCTGGTGTAACTAAAGAATAATACACCCCAATTATTGATGTAGCTCGAAAATGAGCTACATCATGTTTCTCATAAATTCCTTTCGAAAGTCCTCAAAAAGTTACCCAAACTAAGCTACAGTAAAAATGTACGGTGAGTACTCCAAAATACTGATTTAATTTATATTCAGTATCTGGTTTTGCAATAGAAGTGGGCTTAGTTATGAGTATATACAGTAAGATCCTTGTTGTAGCTGACATCAATAATGATGAGCAGCCCGCACTTGCAAGAGCTGTTCAATTAGCTCAAAAAAGTGTATCTAGAAGCCGAATCACTTTCTTTTTATCCATTTACGATTTCTCTTATGACATGACGTCAATGCTATCAGTGGATGAAAGAGATGCTATGCGTCGAGGTGTTATCCATCAACGTGAGCAGTGGATGCGTAAAATTGCTCAACCTTATCTAAACGATGGCTTCGACTTTGATGTATGTGTCGTCTGGCACAACCGTCCTTACGAAGCAATTATCGCTGAGGTCTATGCAGGCAGCCATGACCTAGTCATTAAAGGCACACGTAAGCACGACGTGTTAGAATCTGTGATTTTCACTCCGACCGATTGGCACTTGTTACGTAAATGCCCTATCCCAGTACTTCTGATTAAAAATGCAGATTGGCCAGAACAAGCAAGCATTCTTGCCTCGGTGCACATAGGCTCTGAAAATCCAACTCATATTGATCTCAACGATGCCATGGTCGAGCGACTAAAAGAAGTCACCACCCGACTGGATGCCAAACCATACCTTGTTAATGCGTATCCCGTTACACCGGCGAACATTACCATTGAACTTCCTGAGTTTGATCCAACGACTTATACCGATGCCGTTCGAGGTCATCACTTAACTGCGATGAAAGCATTACGCCAAAAACACGGCCTTGATGAAGAGCAAACGATTGTTGAGCAAGGTTTACCTGAAGATGTCATTCCAGCAGCAGCAGAGCGCTTGAATGCTGCAATGGTTATTTTAGGCACCACAGGGCGAACCGGGCTTTCTGCTGTCTTTATTGGTAATACAGCTGAGCACGTGATCGATAAAATAAATTGCGATGTATTGGCTCTAAAACCAAAAGGCTACATTAGCCCTCTCGATCCAAATACAGCAACCTAATCTCTCTTTAGCATTGCTATATTGAGCGCTTTCAAACAGACGCTAATAAATCCCCCTAATAAAAGGGGGATTTTTGTTTGGGGACAGTTAAAGCGTTGAATACAAAAAAGGAGGTCTAGTTGACCTCCTTTTTACGAGTTAGATGTTCGTAACATCGATGAATATTGATTCATCAATATTCGTCGAAGAAACGACAGCCTCATTAAATTCATACTCTTCGCGGTTACCTTCACGGTCTAGCGGTAAGTTAACAAAGTCGAACAATTCGCGGTCTGCTAGTTGGCTTGGGCTTACGTTTTGAATTGATTTAAAGATCGCTTCCACACGCCCTGGCGTCTTCTTATCCCATTCAATCAACATTGCTTTTATAGATTGACGCTGAAGGTTCTCTTGAGAACCACAAAGGTTACACGGAATAATTGGGAAATCCTTGTGTTCAGCGTATTTGATCAGATCTTTTTCACGACAGTAAGTCAATGGACGAATGACCACGTTACGACCATCATCAGAGCGCAGCTTTGGTGGCATCGCTTTAAGGCGAGAGCCGTGGAACATATTCAAGAACATTGTTTCGACGATGTCATCCATGTGATGACCTAGCGCAAGCTTAGTTGCACCAATCTTCTCTGCAAATGAATACAACGTACCACGTCGTAGGCGTGAACACAGACCACAAGTGGTTTTGCCTTCTGGCACCTTCTCTTTTACGACTGAATACGTGTCCTTATCTACGATGTAGTAAGGGATATTCAGTGTTTCGAAATACTCAGGCAGAATATGCTCAGGGAAGCCCGGTTGTTTTTGGTCTAAGTTTACCGCAACCACTTCAAATTTGATTGGCGCAGCTTTCTGAAGATTCAACAGGATATCAAGCATCGCGAATGAATCTTTACCACCGCTAATACATGCCATCACAACATCGCCTTCTTCAATCATGTTGTAATCAGTAATGGCATTTCCAACATGTCTTCTCAGGCGTTTCTGAAGCTTGTTGAATTCTAGGGTTTCTTTTCTTGTATCTATTTGGTTCATTGCGGGCTCTCACATCGCCGATAAATCGACTAGGACTTCCTAACATGGGTTTCTTTGGGGCGTGGATTATACGAGCTTTTTACGCAGGATTAAATGCTTGTCTTATTGAGACATTAAGAAAAGGACACGAAAGGTAGCTTAGTTACCCTCACAAATGAAAAAAGAGCCGCAATTGCAGCTCTTTCTAAACTCTCAGTGTTCACTTCTTTGCGTTAGGCAGATAAGGTAGCACTCGCATCGTCGGTTCTGGTAGTGTCATTGTGCCACCTTGCCCTATTTCACTTAGTGCGACTTGTATCTTGCCATTGACAATTGGCTTTTCGGTTCCGTTTGAGAAAATCACTTTATCATTCAGTTGATTTGCAAACTCCATCGTCACACCTTGAACTTCAGGTGTAAACCAACCCGCAAACATACCGCCTAAATCTTCCAGCATCGTCTGCATTTGAGGTAGAAGAGGCTTAAGTTGCTCGTAAGAAACATTACCCTGTAATGGCTCTTTGGTCATCACGACAAGTGAGTAATCGCAGCGAGTATCTTTTGGAGTATCGACAAAAACCAACGGATTCGCTGACTTTAAGTTTTTATCGACTGGCAGAGGCAACTCTTGTGAAGCAGGGATAACAAACTCTTCATAGTGCTCTTCTTTTTCCATCCAAGCTTTTTCTATTGTACAAATTTGCTTAGTTTTCGCGTCCACAAAGAAGACGCCAACTTTCACGTCGTCATGCCCTTCTTTATTGTTGTTTTTGAGTTGGGTGTATAACTTTGAGTATGTGAACATGTACTCTTGAGCTTGGGTTATTGGCGATACAAGAATTAGCGCCGCACTTCCCAATAGACTTAGGCTTAACTTTTTCATTTTATCCGTTATTTTATTGTGTCCAGTAGGCGTTATTATGACGAATCATAGCGCGAAGATCGTGTACATAAGCAATGCCACGTTCAGAATATGCTAGCAATCCATGAGTTAACTCTGACGCCGTTGCGACCGATAACAGGTCTTTGTTCTTTTCGGCTAGAGAAGCTCTGATTTCACGCAGTTCAGCATACGCTGGGTTTCGATTAACATTCATAAAGTAGCCATGAACCGACTGCTGTACAGAATCGAATTTTTCAACTTCATGAGCTTTGCCTGCGCCACGTTGCGCAGGAACAATTCCACAACCCTTTTTATAACACCATTGGCCGAACAAGTTGTTCGCTTGAGTGGCAAAACGAGAAGTGCCCCACGCAGATTCATTTGCTGCTTGAGTTAGGACCAGCGCTTCTGGTAAGACATTCACTCGCACAAGCATTTCTCCCAACCACGCGCGATCGACTTTGTTGTCGCTCAAAGGCAAAGAATACAGAGCCGCTAGTCGCTGAGCGTACTCTTCTTGCTCTTGAGTGATTTGGCCCACCTTTAAAGAAGTAAGAAACGCTCGTTCATGGCGAATTCGTTGATTCTCAAGTGCTATTTTAGGCCTTAAAAAATCAAAAAACGCCGCTTTTTTCTCTTTGGTGTCTTTTATTGCGTTGAAGTCAGGGATATCACCAATGTGTGGCAAATGAGACAAATCGACATGCTTAATTGTCCCGGACAGCACATCAGGATTCTCAACATATTTAAACTGTTGCTCGTAGTGTAAATACGGTCCAATAGAAATGAAAGTGGCGGCTATACAGGTAGCCGCCACTCGTAAACTTATTGATTTTAAAGAATTAGGCATCAAACACCTGTGAGTTACCATCGTGATCATTGTCGTTTTTCTGTGTTGCAACGATCTTGAGCTTAATTCCAAACATTTCACGGTAGAGTATGCCTTTCAAATGAAAGAAGAATGGCAACACAAAAATCAAGCCAATACCGTAGAACATCGCAGCGATAATAAACATCAACATCACGCCTAAGTAAAGCCCTGCGACAACAAAAATCTTCTTGTTAATAGCGCGAAGTGATAACAGTAGCGCCTGCATTGGTGGCACTCTTTTTTCACAAATCAACAAGATAGAGTGACTAAACGCTAAAGAAAGATACAGGGACAGTAGAGGGAAGATCATACCAACTACGCCTTGCAGCATTAGGCTCATCAGCGTTGCTAGGATCACGGGAATAGTAAACTGCAGCCCTTTACCTACATGGCGCAACTTAGTCTTTAAGCCCGCTATATGGCTCATCGCCATCAAGCTGATCCCTGCATAAATTGGGGCGCTGATCACCTCATAACTAAAGTTCGCGACATAAATAGAAGACACAATATCGTTAGTGAATGATTCTGGATTCTCAAATGCATCAAGAATAACGGTCAGATCACCCAACTGCAGTTGTAACGCGATATAGAAAATACCTAACTGGACAAAAAGCAATACAATAATAGCAGGAGAAAAGGATAAAAAGTGCTGGATGGTTGCTCGCCAAGCCTCATTGAAAACAGCCCCAGCTTTAAGCTCGTAGTTGCCAGACAAAGCTCGCTCTACACTCCCCCCAAGATTGAAATCTTTCTCAAAATCGTCGTTCATAGTTTATCCAAGATTAACTTGTAAAATTTTCACTGGAATTCCAGTCAATTAATGTGGCCGTTATTATAAAGAAATCTTTCCACATCTAACATCACAACTCACGTACTATCCTTGCAATCTCAACTGTATGGTTGATAATTAACCACTCACAAGGTTATGAAATTGAAAACAATTATTGAACAGAGCTTAGTGCTATCAAACTGTGTTTAAATGCCAATTAATCTTATAAAAACAGTATGGTAAGGAATGATGACTTTTGCCTGCAAAATTTTTTCTGTTTCAAGATAAGAAAATGCTTTAATTTCACAATTTTGGTGATTATGATGCGCGCCTCAAAAGTGAATGGCTAGTGTCACATCAGCTGGGATAATCCCGGCTTGAACGTGGGGGAAATACAGACGTTGAACGCAAAACCGCAAGCAGGAAAGCCAGTTATTCGTTTATCTGGTATTAGTAAAAGTTTCGATGGTAAGGAAATCATCGGTAATTTAAATCTGGATGTTAATCATGGTGAATTTCTGACGATTCTCGGGCCTTCTGGTTGTGGTAAGACAACAGTTTTACGCATGATTGCAGGTTTTGAAACGGCAGATAACGGTCAAATTATTTTGGATGACCAGGATGTAACACAGGTTCCTGCAGAGCAAAGGCACGTCAACACGGTATTTCAAAGTTACGCATTGTTTCCACACATGACCGTATATGAGAATGTCGCTTTTGGTCTTCGTATGCAGAAAACGCCTACTGCGGACATTGAACCACGAGTAATGGAAGCACTGCGCATGGTGCGCCTAGAAAAAATGGCACAGCGTAAGCCTCATCAGCTTTCTGGTGGTCAGCAACAACGTATCGCCATTGCGCGTGCGGTTGTTAACAAACCAAAAGTACTGCTGCTAGATGAATCTCTATCTGCACTTGATTACAAACTGCGTAAGCAAATGCAAATTGAGCTTAAACAGCTTCAGCGTCAACTTGGTATTACCTTTATCTTCGTTACGCACGATCAGGAAGAAGCCCTATCGATGTCTGACCGCATTATTGTAATGCGCGACGGTGTTATTGAGCAGGATGGTTCTCCACGTGAGATTTACGAAGAGCCGAAGAACCTATTTGTTGCTCGCTTTATCGGTGAGATCAACGTATTCAACGCAACCATGCTAGAGCGTATCGACGAGAAACGTATCCGTGCAGAAATCGAAGGTGTCGAGTCTGTTGTTTACTACGATCAGGAAGCGCAAGCAGGTGAAAAACTGCAAGTACTACTTCGCCCAGAAGACTTACGTATCGAAGAGATCAAAGAGTCTGAAGAAAAAGGCATCGTAGGTCACGTAACAGAGCGTACCTATAAAGGTATGACGCTTGATTCAGTTATCCAATTGGATTCGGGCATGCGTGTAATGGTAAGCGAATTCTTTAACGAAGATGATCCTGATGTGGACCACTCACTTGGCCAGAAAGTCGCTATCACTTGGGTTGAGAGCTGGGAGGTAGTACTCAATGATAAGCAAGAAGATTAATCTTCAGAACGCGATCATTGCCTTAATCGTAGGCTGGCTAACACTGTTTGTGTTGGTACCAAACGTGATGATTATTGGTACCAGTTTCTTAACGCGTGATGAAGCAAACTTAATCGAAATGACATTCACTTTCGACAACTACTTGCGTCTGCTGGACCCACTGTATGCGAAAGTGCTGATGCACTCGTTCTACATGGCAATTGTGGCAACGTTGTTGTGTTTAGTCATTGGATACCCGTTTGCTTATATCGTAGCGAAAATGCCTGAAAAATGGCGTCCGTTTATGCTGTTTTTGGTGATCGTACCGTTTTGGACGAACTCTTTGATTCGAACTTACGGACTGAAGATTGTTCTCGGTACACAGGGCATTTTGAACAAGTCGCTGATGGCAATGGAAATCATCGACAAGCCGTTGCGTATTATGTATACCGAAACGGCTGTAATGATTGGTCTTGTATACATCCTACTTCCTTTCATGATTCTGCCGCTTTACTCGGCAATCGAGAAGTTGGACAACACTTACATCGAGGCAGCAAAAGA
Source organism: Vibrio sp. YT-19(2023) (assembly GCF_033337395.1). Classification (NCBI taxonomy): domain Bacteria; kingdom Pseudomonadati; phylum Pseudomonadota; class Gammaproteobacteria; order Vibrionales; family Vibrionaceae; genus Vibrio; species Vibrio sp. YT-19(2023). The sequence goes on from NZ_JAWOQN010000003.1 coordinate 90,221, forward strand.
CCTCGGTGCGAACAAGCTCCAAACCATTACTAAAGTAATTCTACCTCTGACAATGCCTGGCATTATCGGTGGCTGTTTGTTGGTTCTACTGCCTGCGCTGGGTATGTTCTACATCTCAGATCTTCTAGGCGGTGCGAAGAACCTACTGATTGGTAACGTAATTAAGAGCCAAGTATTGAACGCTCGTGATTGGCCATTTGGTGCTGCGACCAGTATCGCCCTCACCTTCGCAATGGCGGTAATGCTTTACGCTTACTACCGAGCAGGCAAATTATTGAATAAGAAAGTGGAGCTAGACTAATGGGACGCACAGTTAGATTTAGCTTTATGGCGTTGGTTTATGCATTTTTGTATCTGCCAATCGTTGTACTAATCGTAAACTCATTTAACGCCAATAAATTTGGTATGAAATGGGGTGGTTTCACCACGAAATGGTATGAAACCCTAGTCAACAACGACAGCCTAATGCAGGCTGCATGGCACTCATTGAACGTGGCGGTATTTTCTGCGACAGCGGCTACTATTATTGGTAGCTTAACAGCTGTTGCCCTATTCCGATACTCGTTCAAAGGCAAAGGTGCTGTAAACGGTATGTTGTTTGTCGTAATGATGTCTCCAGATATTGTCATGGCGATTTCATTACTTGCTCTGTTCCTAGTATTAGGCGCACAGCTGGGCTTCTTTACTCTATTGATTGCCCACATCACCTTCTGTTTGCCATTTGTGGTGGTAACAGTATACAGCCGCTTAAATGGCTTCGATGTGAAGATGTTGGAAGCAGCAAAAGATCTTGGCGCAAGTGAATGGGTTATCTTAAAGCAGATCATCCTTCCTCTTGCAAAACCAGCAGTTGCGGCAGGCTGGCTGCTTAGCTTTACCCTGTCTCTGGACGACGTAATTATTAGTTCGTTCGTAACAGGTCCAACGTATGAAATCCTACCATTGAAAATTTACTCGATGGTTAAGGTGGGTATTTCACCGGAAGTGAATGCTCTTGCAACGGTCATGTTGGTGGTTTCTTTAATTCTTGTCGTAATTTCTCAGTTGCTTGCAAGAGAAAAAGTAAAGTAAAATCCACATCCGTTAACATCACGAAACAGAATGGTTACATGCCATTCTGTTTTTCTATCTACCGTCCAAAATGATTTGGACAACGTTTGGTTTGGAGCTAACGTCAATGAAAAAATGGGCTACTCTATTAGCTGGTAGTGCATGTGCGCTTTCTCTGTTCTCAGGTTCAGCGGCAGCGGACGATAAAGAATTGGTATTTATGAACTGGGGGCCTTACATCAACAGTAATATCCTAGAGCAATTTACCAAAGAAACTGGTATCAAAGTGATCTACTCGACTTACGAGTCGAACGAAACTTTGTACGCAAAGCTAAAAACTCATAACCAAGGTTATGACCTAGTGGTACCTTCAACGTACTTCGTAGCAAAAATGCGCGATGAAGGTATGCTGCAAAAGCTCGATAAGACTAAGCTGAAAAACTTCGGCAACCTAGATAAGAACTATCTAGACAAGCCTTACGATCCAAATAACGACTACTCTATTCCACACGTTGTTGCGATTACAGGTCTAGCGGTTAACGCAGACATGTACGATCCAAACGACTTCCAAAGCTGGGCAGACCTATGGAAGCCTGAGCTTGAAGGTCAAGTAATGCTGATGGACGACACTCGTGAAGTCTTCCACATCGCACTTCGTAAACTCGGCTATTCAGGCAACTCAAAAGACCCTAAACAAATCGATGAAGCGTACGCTGAGCTACAAAAGTTGATGCCAAACGTTCTAGTTTTCAACTCTGACAACCCAGGCGCACCTTACATGTCTGGTGAAGTGGGCGTTGGTATGCTTTGGAACGGCAGCGCTGCAGCTGCTCAAAATGAAGGCCTAAATCTTAAACTCGTATTTCCTAAAGAAGGCGGTATCGGTTGGGTTGATAACTTCGCTATCTCTTCCGGTGCGAAGAACGTAGAAGCAGCTCACAAGATGATCGACTTCCTACTACGTCCAGAAATCGCAGAGCAAATCTCTCGTGATACTGGTTACTTAACAGCGGTAGAGGAATCGAACGCTAAGTTTAAAGATGTTGCACCGCTATTTCCTTCTCAAGAAGATCTTGATCGAGTGGAATGGCAAGATGCGGTTGGTGATCTAACCGTTAAGTACGAAGATTACTTCCTAAAGCTGAAAGCGGGACAGTAATCGAGCTTGTGTAACAAGTCATCGACTAAAAGAAAATAGGCAGCAATACGCTGCCTATTTTTGTAATTGACTGATATAATTATGCGTTGCTAGGTTTATCTGGCTCGATGTCTAGTTTTATCTTCTCACAAAGCGGAGATACAGCCCTCGAGCTAAATAAACAGATTTGTGCTTACTGCGATTTGGATCAACTTGATAACTCCAGCTAGTATTGACTTGTCCAATCGCGAAACAAAACGGAAAACAAATGAAAAGTAAATTCTACGCAAGCGCTCTATGTGCAGCGACGCTCATCGCTACCCCTGCAATGGCTGCTGATCAAGAACTGTATTTCTACAACTGGTCGGAATACATTCCAAACGAAGTTCTTGAAGACTTTACAAAAGAAACTGGAATCAAAGTTATTTACTCTACATATGAATCTAACGAGAGTATGTACGCAAAACTTAAAACCCAAGGTTCTGGTTACGACTTGGTAGTACCGTCTACCTATTTCGTCTCTAAAATGCGTAAAGAAAGCATGCTGCAACAGATCGACAAAGAGAAATTGTCTCATTTTGCCGATCTTGATACTAACTTCCTTAACAAGCCGTTCGATCCGAACAACAACTACTCTATCCCTTACATTTGGGGTGCGACAGGTATTGGTATCAATGCTGACATGCTAGACAAATCATCTGTTACTAAGTGGGATGATTTTTGGGATAGCAAGTGGGAAGGTCAACTAATGTTGATGGATGATTCTCGCGAAGTATTCCACATTGCATTGACTAAGCTTGGTTACTCACCAAACACGACTAACCCAGAAGAAATCAAAGCCGCTTACGAAGAACTGAAAAAGCTAATGCCAAACGTATTAGTATTTAACTCAGACTTTCCTGCAAACCCTTACCTAGCGGGTGAAGTTTCACTTGGTATGCTTTGGAATGGTTCTGCTTACATGGCTCGTCAAGAAGGCGCGAACATCGACATCATCTGGCCAGAAAAAGGAACGATCTTCTGGATGGACAGCCTGGCAATTCCAGCTGGCGCGAAGAACGTTGATGCGGCTCATAAGATGATTGACTTCTTACTGCGCCCAGAAAACGCAGCTAAGATCGCACTAGAGATTGGTTACCCTACTCCAGTGAAAACGGCACACGAACTGCTACCGAAAGAATTTGCTAACGATCCAAGCATCTTCCCACCACAAGAAGTGATGGACAGCGGTACTTGGCAAGATGAAGTTGGCGAAGCGAGCGTAATGTACGATGAGTACTTCCAAAAGCTAAAAGTGAACAACTAATTCGTTAGTTTTAAAGATATGAAAAAGCGGCTCATAAGCCGCTTTTTTTGTTCTTAATGACAAGACAAAAGCTCTCCTCTGTGAGAATTATTACGCTCTTTCTTTTCCTTCTAGAGCCAGTATCTCGTCAACTAATTTTGGAACCTCGACGCTTGCTTTTCCGTAGCGTTTTTCCTCAAATTCACTTTCTACCGCACTAGGCTCGAGGTTAATTTCGATGGTGTGCGCGCCATGCATTTTTGCATCATGAACAAAACCTGCTGCGGGATATACGACGCCAGAAGTCCCGATAGAAATAAATAAATCTGCTTCTTCTAATGCTGCGTAGATATCCCCCATTCGTAGTGGCATTTCACCAAACCAAACAATATGTGGTCGCATTTGTGAAGGGATCTGACAGCAATGACAAAGCTCACCAGTCTTAATGTCTTCACTATGTTCTATAACTTGGTTTGATTCACTGCATCTCGCTTTTAAAAGCTCACCGTGCATATGAATGACGTTATGGCTGCCGCCTCTTTCGTGAAGGTTGTCTATATTTTGAGTGATGACCGTCACTTTACCTTCTAACTCGGTTTCTAGGCGGCCCAGTGCCTTATGCGCGGCATTCGGCTGTATCGCATTGTCTTGAAGTTTCTTGCGGCGTTGGTTGTAAAAGTCTTGAACAAGGTCCGGATCGCGAGCAAACCCTTCAGGTGTTGCTACATCTTCAATACGGTGATTCTCCCAAAGGCCATCTTGCGCACGAAATGTTTGAATACCAGATTCGGCCGAGATACCTGCACCAGTAAGTACTACAATATTTCTATAAGGGAAATTCATAACTCATCCTTGCTGTTTTTTCATTAGCTTAACACTGAAAGAATAGCAACAGTAGTAATATGGGTTAGACCATGGTCGTAATGGTCACTATTAGAATTACAATTTAAGAGGAACAGCAATGAGACAAGTATCTCTAGCGCTTATATTACTTACGACTTTAGCAGGTTGCCAACTAACCAATGTTGAAGGCGAAGTGGACGACGTAAAAGTAAGAGTCAGCACCAATGACGATAACCATCGTGGTAATGGAGATTTCTGTCCCCCTGGCCAAGCAAAAAAAGGCAATTGCTAAAAGAGCGGCTTTACGCCGCTCCCACATTGGCCTCAATCCTCGTTGGTAGAAGATATTTTATGAATGGCTAGGTCAGCGCCATTGAATTCGTCTTCTTCCGAAAGCCTTAGTCCCATACTGGCATTGATCGCGCCGTAGACTGCAAGCGCCCCAATCACTGCGATAGAAATGCCCAAAAGCGTTCCTAGAAGCTGAACGATAATGCTCACGCCACCTAGCCCACCCAACGCGCTTTGACCAAAGATCCCCGCAGCAATACCACCCCAAGCGCCACATAAACCGTGTAAAGGCCAGACACCCAACACATCATCAATCTTGGTTTTGTTTTGTAGGTAGGTAAAAAGATAAACAAATAGCACGCCAGCAATCGCACCTGTCACTAAAGCACCGATAGGATGCATTAAGTCTGAACCCGCACATACAGCAACCAAGCCAGCTAGTGGGCCGTTATGAATAAAGCCGGGGTCATTCTTACCAGCCAACAATGACGCGACAATGCCTCCGACCATTGCCATCAATGAGTTCATAGCCACCAAGCCACTTATGCCTGACACGGTTTGAGCTGACATGACGTTGAAGCCAAACCACCCCACACATAAGATCCAAGCTCCCAAAGCCAAAAACGGAATATTCGAAGGTGCAAAGTTGGTATGCTTTCCTGCTCGAACTCTGCCTTTTCTCATGCCCAAAAACACAACGGCAACCAACGCTATCCAGCCGCCAACACCATGTACAACGACTGAACCTGCAAAGTCGTGAAAGCCATAACCAAAGGTATTTTCAAACCAAGCTTGAACACCAAAGTTTCCGTTCCAGATCATTCCCTCAAATAACGGGTATACGATGCCGACAGTGAAAAATGTTGCGATTAGAATCGGATAAAAACGAGCTCGCTCTGCGATACCACCAGAAACAATAGCAGGAATCGCTGCAGCGAAGGTCAGCAAGAAAAAGAACTTCACCAACTCGTAACCATTGCCTTGAGATAACGTCTCTGCATCAGCAAAGAAGGTGCCGCCATAAGCGACCCAGTATCCAATGAAAAAATACGCAATGGCGGAAATACCGAAATCGGCCAAGATTTTAACTAAAGCGTTAACTTGGTTCTTTTGGCGCACGGTTCCTACTTCAAGAAAAGCAAAACCAGCATGCATCAAAAAAACCATGATTGCGCCAAGTAGTAAGAAAAGTGTGTCGGAACTTTGCGTGAGAGTTTGTACAGCGCCGTGTACCTGATTGGCAGTTACACTCATTATGATTGTCTCCGTTGATCTGTAGCGCACTTATCCTGTGCATCAAAGTTAGGCTCATCACCAATTTGGTGAACTTAATTTATAGAGCGTCTAACAGAGCAATTCTCATTCCATAATTTACATTTCTAACACTTACACTTTAATTTATTGTTTTGTATGAACTTTAATAGAATTAGGCATTCTTGAAATGGTGCTTAACACGCTAATAAATGCACCAATATGGTTTTTAGTGCACCAACACAATGCGCACTATATGGTTCAACAAACAGCAAACTCTCTACCATAAACGTAAAAGCCACCCCATGAGAGGTGGCTCATATACGGAATTGCTAACTAAAGGGGTTTATCGAGTGATCTTCCCTGCTTTTACATCTTCTAACCAACGTCCTTCGACAAGATAGGGAGGAAGCCAACCAGTTTCAACAGATAGACGGTTGCCTTTGTCGTACCACATGCAAGCCATGCCAAGCAGAGGGAAGTTGATAAAAGTTCTGATGCCTATCCTATCTGGTCCTAATTCTCTAAGATGATATTTCTCTTGGAACTGTAGGTTTTTAACGAGCGCTTCCTCAAAATCATAACCAATATTAGTAGTGAGCGCTGCGAAGGTTTCTAGGATCCCCATCGCAATTTCCAACGCCCAGTTATCTCCTTGAGCTACCGCCGCGTCCATTGCTGAAACCAGCTTATCAGGATAATCTGATGTGCGATTGTGGAACGACTGAATGACGTCTACTAGCATATAAGACAGCTCACCCGCTTTGGTAGAGCTCTGTCTCATCAAAGAAATAGGAAAGTTTGCCAACACATCCATGCTAGCTTTGTCACGGACGATGACAGAGGTAAAATAGGCATCTAACCACATTGAAGGACAAATGAAGCCTGTTTTTAAAATACCTTCACCTTTCCATGTTACTTCAGGATAGCCGAGGATCTTTATGGTTAATTCATCACTGGGATGTATTGCAAGGCTATGATAACAAGCATTCATCAACGAAGTTTCGTAAAGGCGTAATGTACAAATTTTTTCGTCTTCAGATGAAGCTTGATACCACGTAAACCAGCGCACTTGCTCGAATGCATAATCTCCAAAGCTAATCAAGTTCTCTCGCCTAATTTTGAGCCCTTCTTTTCTTTTATCTAAGATTCGATTGATATAATCTTTCTCAGAAGCAATGCTATTATCATCTAACTTGGGCCTTGCTGTACGCTCTATAATTTTGATTGGCTTTTTACCTTGCATTGTTGAACTAACCCTTCTTAATCAATTTTAAACTCAGCTATTCCTACTTTTATATCTGATGCATCACCTGTTTCCGGAATACTCGCCTTGGTGTGAATATACCGTATCGGAATACCGAATGAAGATGCATCTCTGATTTTTTTCGCAGCTATTTTTTCTGTCGTTTCATCTTCGTTTTCAGACATTAGCTTAGTGATTTCTTCAGCATATTTACTAGTCCCTTGCTGATACGCTTCGTTTCCAATTTTTCTACTACCCAAAGGACTGCTCCCCCCTTTGGCCTCAACAATGATAATTTCACCTGGTGGTGGCTCTTCCACCTCGTAAACCATATCAAAGTCGCCCGGCTTCGAAATTGAGGTTCCAATATCTTTGGGATGAAGCAGCTTAGCATTAGGACGTTTACTCCGGACAAAGTCATCCGCGGCCAACTCACCTATTTTTGCAGACTGTTGGTTAATATTACCAATTTGAGCGTTATATCCCTCTTCGCCAGATCGAGCGTCCATTGCCTCTTGACGCTCTTTCAAGCATTCATCAATTTTTGCTTTGTTTCTTTCTGTTAGCTCATAATCACTCGTATTGAGTTCAGAGTTTTCTTTATACTCTGCTTTATTTAGCACAAGATCTTCAGTAAAGATCGTGCAACCTTCTTCCCCGCCAACTTTCTCTGAGTCAAAAACATGCGCATTGACAAACTCCTCAATCCCAACAACATACTGCACTTCGTGTCGGCTGCCATCTGAATGATTGATATGACGATAAAAAGTAATCTCGTTTCTTTCGCAATCAATATGGTCTAAATCGTATTCATATCGAATATGATTTTTACCTTTGGGTTTTCGGATTTTGACTTGCGAGCGAACGCCATCTTCTCCGACGGATGACTCTTTTGCTGCCTCTAAAATCTGATCGCAAACCTCTTGGGGGACATCGCTTTGCGCCTGATACTCTGCCAACATTTGACCCAAGCGTTTTAGCCCTTCTTCACATAGGAAACCTGTTGGGTCAATCCATTGAATTGGGTTGACTGCATATTGGTAATGATTAATACCACCAGCAATAGATATCGGATCTTGTTGGATAAAGCGTCCTAGCTTAGGATCGTAATACCGAGCGAGGTTGTAATGTAAGTTGGTTTCTTGATCGAAGTACTGTCCTTGAAAACGCAGTGGATTTGCTACATTTTCAATATGTACATGAGCAAAGCCGTTAGCATCGTAGCTGGCACTCCATACAACATTCCCTTCGCAATCGATTAGTCGCTCTGGTTTACCAACTTGATCGCACTGGTACCAATAAATAACGTCATTTTCTAGCAGTGCCACTGGCGTGTAAGTTTCGGGTTGATATAGGTACCAACGGAAAGCACCTGAAGAGCGTTCACCAATTAAACGTTCACCTTCCCACAGGAACTCCTTAACGCCTTTTTGTGTAATTTTTTTCGTTCTGCGCCCTAATGCATCATATTCATATTGACTGATACCATCGTCGGTGTGAACTTCAATGAGCTGATTTAACGCATCAAATACGCGAGTCTGAACGTGTCCTTGCCCCTCACGTTTTGTCTGGTTTCCTTGCGCGTCATATTTGAACCGTACATCATCGTGTACTTCAATACGATCAGCGAATACATCTGAAGTTGGCAAAGTAGGATTGCCAAAACTATCGTATTCAAATTTAGTCACATCTCCGGAAGCATTGACTCGTTTAAGTTGCCCTAAGGTATCGTACTGATAGTGCGTTGCTCCTGCCGTATTATCAATGATTGATGAAATACGGTTTTGTGCGTTGTAAACGTACTTTTTCTCTCTATCTGGCCAATGCTGTTCAACCAAACGACCAACACCATCATAAATGATGCGCTCATTAAAATATGCCGTTTCAATTTGGGAAACTCGTCCCATTTCATCGTAATGAAATTTGATTTGAGGTAAATCTAGGTTTCCAAACCGAATCGCTGAAAAACGCCCATATCGATCGTAAGAGAAGTTCAGTTCCGTATTATCTGGCAGTACCTGAGATACGCGTTGGCCAACTCTGTTAAACTCCTGCGCTATCTCAAACTGGCCTTGAATGCGCTTTGTTAAATGCCCAAATGAAGAGTATTGGTATTGCAATGTTTGATGGCGATTGGATGCTAAAGTAAGTCGCCCACCAAGCGTATAATTGAAGTGGTTCTCTACAATACTGCTACCATTTCCTGCTTTGACGTGCATGAGATAACCCGCAGCGTCATAGCGATACAGCACCGTTCTATCGGCGACTTGCTTACGATGGAGCCGCCCCATATGATCATAATCAAATTGGCTTTGTAGATTATCAAACCCAATAGTTCCTGATAGCTGGCCTTCATCGTCATACAGGAATTCGAACTCTAAGCCGTCACTCCGAACTAATTTAGTCAGGTTACGTTGTTGATCGTATTCGTAAGAAATATGGCTGCCATCGGGAAAGATGACTGCTTCTTGTTGCGCGAGTGCTCCCCATTGATACGAGGTAATGCCTGCTGGCGTCCGAATCTGAGCAACACGACTGTGCTCATCGTAAGAATATTCTTCGCTATAACCGACTTTGTCTTCGTCGTTAAAATAACGAACTGATGTACGCCTGCCAAATTGATCATAAGCGAGTTGAGCAATACACCCATCGGGATAAGCAACGCCATTCACTAAATCTTCTTCATTGTAGCTGTAACGAAGTAATGTACCGTCTATTTCATTCGCGATAAGTCTTTGTTGTTCATCCCACCACCATTGACTTTTCTTACCATCTTCAGACTCTTTTTTGACGACTTGCCCGTGTTTATCGTAATCATATTCCGTGACACAGCCAAACTGGTCGGTATCCCAAACTCTTTGACCGAGGCTATTGTAGTAAGCCTTCTCGATATCCCCATCTGGCGAAACCGTTTTAACTAACTTACCTAAGCCGTCATAGCCATATTGAATTTCTTTGCCAGAGGAATGAAACTTAGAAACCAATTGACCATGCTGATTATATTGATAATTGACCGTTGACTGATCAGGATAGATAGCTTGTGCTTTTCTTCCTAATTCATCATATTGCCATCGCCAAGTTTTACCTGTGGGGCTTATTTTCTCGAGTAAGTTACCCTGCTCGTCATGCAAGAAAGACCATTGATGATCTAACGAGTCAGAATAAGAAGAGTGATTTCCCTGATAATGGAAGCGATAGTCATAAATTCCTGCGTCCCCAACGTTCCTGATGCATTTCGCGTTAGCACCTTCGCCATCCCATTCAAAATAATGAGTAAAGCCAGTTGGTCGTACACGCTTAACAATTAAATGGCCGCGGTATTGATACTGTTCCTTTAAGCCTAAATGATTAGTTGCACTGACCAAATCATCGTGCTCATCATAGGTATAAGTTGTCAGAACTTTTTGGGACTTTGCATTAAGCAGTTCTACAAGGCGTCCTTGCTTATCATATTGACATTCAAGAACCGGACGCTTGTTATATGCGATCTCGATCAATCGATGGTTTCGAGAATACTGCAATTGAAACGTTGAAAACGTGCCATTTCTAACTTGTTTAACAAGCCAGCGATCATCTTTTTGCTCAAACCGATATTGATGCCCATTAGCGAGCGTTACAATCCGAGTTGTTGAGCTCAGGAAATAACAGCTCGCACCAGCGTATATTTGATAACTTGTTGCTCCAATATCTACTGGCTCAAATTCTGTGATATCGGCCTTATCGTCAACAAACTCCCAAGCGATAACATTGTCTTTCTCGTTCGTCTTTTCGCGTAATTCAAACTGAAATGCATGTCGCCAACCAAAGCCCATTCCATGATTTACATCCGACTGCGAAGAGCGGTAAGTACGCTGCCAAGTAGTACCTTGTTGTAGCTCGATATCATAGAGTTCGAGAATTTCTTCACCCGTCACAAGTGATACAGGATCACCGGCTTTCTCATGTTTTTCGCTGCTTTGTTGCTGAGGCTTGGCGGATGCGGCACTTCTGCCACTCTTTTTATTCGACTTCCCCTTTCCCTTCGATGGTTTTGCATTGACGGTATTTTGAGTCGGTGGAGGCGTAACCGCCGACGAGAGTGCGTAGTTTTCGCCGGTAGGTACAATTCGAGCGACATGCAAGTCACCGTTCACCAAAGCATTGGCAAACGTTGAATTATAGTGTTGGGAAGTAAGCTCACCGTCAGGTATGTTTGGCTTGAATTGACCAATCGCATAGAACAAATCCTCGACATAGCGAAGGTCAAGCTCACCAAAGCTCTCAAGAAACTCTATTGCCTCTTGTTTGGTCACGAATGTTTTAGGTTCGCCGCTAGTAAGTAACTGACCAGAGAAGTGATAACTTTCGCCAAAGCGATTCGTGATAGGAATGACGAATTGAGGGATCATAGCCGTAACGTGTTTGTCCTTTTCTTACCTTGCCGCATCATTTAATGCTCGTTTCGCTCTTTTTATTTGTGAGAGCAAGATGCCTTAATCAAACATCCTCCGATAGAGATTCCTCTGTATGCGTAGACTGAATGTATTGATGGCAATTTTCACGTATGCAACTCTTTGAATTTCTGAGCGCAGCGTACTTTAACGGGACGATGAATCCTGAGTAAATGAACAATAGCGTGAGTGAGACTAATGTCTCATCGTGACGCGATTTTTTTACATGTTTCTTACTTAACTATGATTTTCTGCCCAGTTACGTAAATTCACTCAATAAGTTGCATCAAGTATCACCACTGCGACTCAACGCTTCATATTTGAGACAAAACAGCAACAAAAAAACCGCCTATTACGGCGGTTTTGCTTAAAGAATACTGATTAAAGGTTTGGACCTGTCGATGGTCTGTGTGGTTGGTTATTGAGCAGTTGCTGCATCCCTTGAAACATTCGCATAAACCACACCAAGATGGCTAATGCAGCAAACACCATCCCTACCCAAGGAATAAAGTAAGCGATGGTTTCAAGCAAAGTACTATGCAACCAATAATCACTCACGCCAACGAGTACACCGTTAGAAGTCGCGACGGTGACGATCAACACAACAAAAAACGTCAGGTAGAGAAAGAAGGTGCGAATTAAACCGTAGTAATGAGAAATCACTACGTCGCTGTCTTCTCCCTTATCTAATCGGTAACCCGCATAGATAATTGCGATAACGCCTGAGATCAGAAACGTAAACGGGGTCAGACAGCTCAGGATGTACGCAACCCAAATCCCGTTATGAGGTTTGTTCATTCGCTTTCGCTCCTTTTACTTCCGTTTGTGCCGTATCTGTTTCACCCATCGCTTCTTTGGACTTCACTTCCTCATACCAAAGATCGTGATGCTCTTTCGCCCATGTTTCATCAACTTCACCTGTCACCATGCCTTCTAGCGCACCTTCCATACCGAATAGACCAATATAGATGTGGAAGATAAAGCCACAGATTAGAATCAGCGCCGAAATCGCATGAACTAAGTTAGAAAGCTCCATGTCACGGCGAGTTTGGCCAAAGATAGGAAAGTCCAGAACTAAGCCACTCACTGCCGCGATAGCACCAAAGAAGATTAACAACCAATAGATTGCCTTCTCACCACCGTTTGAGAAACCAGCTGACGGATGTGTGCCTTTGTGTTTACCAACCATGCCGCCCATTTTCATAAACCAACGAACATCTGTCATGTTTGGAATCGACTTGCGCCACCATTTAAAGAGCACGAGCATCAGTAAAATGAAGAACAATGGTCCCATGTAATTGTGGTACTGCTTCGCCAACATGACGATAAAGCCCCAGAACTCAGTAGGAACGTACGGTTTTAAGAAGTGCTTACCGTAAACCAGCATCAAACCACTGAATGCCAGCGTTAAGAATGTAAACGCCATACTCCAGTGAAGCGCGCGGTCTAAACGAGACCAACGCTTCATTTTTTTACCAGTACGCGGCTTGCTAAGCATCAAAGGACCAACGAATACGTAAGCCATGATTACCATTGCAATACTGCCGAAAATCGCGACAGCACCCGCTGGAGACATCCATTTCTCTTTTAGAATGTACCAAGTCTCACCAGGTTTACTGATCAATACGCCATGTTCTGGCGATTGAGACGTGGTGTAGCCTTCTTGCCCCTCTCTGACTTCGCGCCAATAGTCTGCCCCGGCGAGTTGCGTGATCTCCTGTTGAATAACTTTAGAAGATTGTTCCTCTGCTGAAGCAGGCATTGCGAAAGTCAGCAGCAATGCTGTCATCATTGACAGCATTGCTAAAGATGCACGTTTAAGCGTGTTTAACATGTGCCTCTCCTTACTTAGCTTTTCGTCGCATCGTAAGAAAGATCGTTTCCGTCTGTCCAACCTGCGTTTTTCGCGCCGCGTTCTACCACACGTTGACGGAAAATGTCAGATACTTTCTCTGCGTCACCCGCAAGCAGCGCTTTAGTTGAACAAAGCGATGCACACATCGGTAACTTGCCTTCTGCGATACGGTTCGCACCGTATTTTTGACGTTCTTCCTCAGAGCCTGGCTCTGTTTCTGGGCCGCCCGCGCAGAAAGTACATTTATCCATTTTGCCACGTTCACCAAACGCTTCTTGTTTAGGAAATTGAGGTGCGCCAAACGGACAAGCAAACAAACAGTAACCACAACCGATACACAGATCTTTATTGTGAAGAACGATGCCGTCTTCGGTATGTTCGAAACAGTCTGCTGGACAAACTGCCATACAAGGTGCATCGGTACAGTGCATACAAGCAACAGAGATAGAGTTTTCACCAGCTTCACCGTCGTTTAGTGTTACCACGCGGCGACGTTGAATGCCCCATTCAAGCGCATCGTCGTTTTCGTTCTTACATGCAGTAACACAGCCGTTACACTCGATACAGCGTTTGGTGTCACATAGAAATTTCATTCGTGCCATTGTCAGACTCCTTACGCTTTACGAATGTTACATAGGGTTACTTTGGTTTCCTGCATCAAGGTAACCGGGTCGTAACCGTAAGTGGTTGCCGTGTTAGCCGATTCGCCAACAACGTAAGGTTGTGTACCTTCTGGGTATTTAGGGCGTAGGTCTTCACCTTCGAACTTACCGCCAAAGTGGAACGGAATGAACGCCAAACCAGGTTTCACACGACGTGTTACCATCGCTTTCACCTTGATTCGTCCTTTCTCTGCACCTTCAACCCAAACATCATCACCATCTCTAAAGCCAAGATCGTTCGCGTCTTTCGGGTTCACTTCAACAAACATTTCTTGTTGAAGCTCGGCAAGCCAAGGGTTTGAACGCGTCTCTTCACCACCACCTTCGTATTCAACCAGACGGCCAGAAGTCAGAACGATTGGGTACTCGCCCGATTTGTCTTGCTCTTGAATGGATTTATACAACGTAGGAACACGGAAGATTGCATCTTTGTCTTCCCAAGTTGGGTAATCCGTTACAAGGTCACGACGTGGTGTGTAAAGTGGTTCACGATGCAGTGGCACACGGTCTGGGAACGTCCAAACAATCGCACGCGCTTTCGCGTTACCAAATGGAATACAACCGTGCTTGATCGCGACACGCTGAATACCGCCAGAAAGGTCAGTCTTCCAGTTTTTACCCTCTGCTGCCACTTTCTCTTCAGCAGTTAAGTCGTCCCACCAACCAAGTTGTTTCAACAACTTGTCAGTGAACTCTGGGTAACCGTCTTTGATTTCACAGCCTTTCGAATAACTGTCTTCTGCAAGAAGGCTCTTGCCTTCAAATTCCACACCAAAGCGCGTACGGAAGTTACCGCCACCTTCTGCAACCGTCTTAGACGTATCGTACAGAATGTGTGTACCTGGGTGTTTCATTTCTGGTGTGCCCCAGCATGGCCAAGGTAGACCATAGGTTTCACCGTTGACAGGGCCACCTTCCGCTTCCAATGTGGTTTTGTGGAACGTATGCCAGTTTTGTTGGTGCGCTTTCAAACGCTCTGGGCTTTGGCCTGTGTAACCAATCGTCCACATGCCTTTGTTGAATTCACGCGTTAGGTCTTCAATCACCGGCTGGTTGTTTTCAACACGGATGTTTTTGAACAGAAGATCGGAATAGCCCAGTTTCTTCGAAAGCAGGTACATGATTTCGTGGTCTGGTTTTGATTCAAACAAAGGTTCAATCACCTGATCACGCCATTGTAGAGAGCGGTTAGATGCGGTAACGCTGCCGTGTGTTTCAAACTGTGTTGTTGCAGGAAGCAGGTAAACGCCGTCGGTACGGTCGTTCATTACCGCAGCAACCGTTGGGTATGGGTCCACAATCACCATCATGTCCAACTTCTGCATCGCTTTTTTCATCTCAACACCACGTGTTTGAGAGTTCACTGCGTGTCCCCAGTAGAACATTGCACGGATGTTTTCGCGTTGACGAATGTTGTCTTTGTTTTCCAGTACACCATCAACCCAACGAGATACAGGAATACCTGCACTGTGCATTGGTTTCTGACCGCTATAAGCGTTGTCATCGAAACGACCTTTGATCCATTCGTAATCGATTTCCCACACTTTTGACCAATGACGCCAAGCGCCTTCAGAAAGGCCGTAGTAGCCCGGTAGCGTGTCAGAGAGCACGCCAAGGTCGGTTGCGCCTTGTACGTTATCGTGACCACGGAAGATGTTTGCACCGCCGCCTGATTTACCAATGTTTCCAAGCGCTAGCTCAAGCACACAGTAAGCACGTGTGTTGTTGTTACCAGTAGTATGCTGAGTACCACCCATACACCAAACAATACAGCCCGGGCGATTTTCAGAAAGCAGTTTTGCTGTTTGGTAAACGTCTTCTTCGCTTACGCCTGTTACACGCTCAACTTCTGCTGGCGTCCATTTCGCCACTTCAGCACGGATCTCATCCATACCGAATACACGTTGACGGATGAACTCTTTATCTTCCCATTGGTTTTCGAAGATGTGCCACAACACACCCCAAATGAATGCTACGTCAGAACCAGGACGAAGTGAGACATAGTGATCCGATTTTGCTGCCGTACGTGTACGACGAGGGTCCGCTACGACGATCTTACAGTTGTTCTTCTCTTTTGCGATCAGAATGTGCTGCATCGCTACTGGGTGTGCTTCAGCTGGGTTTGAACCAATGAATAGCATCGACTTACAGTTGTGCATGTCATTGAAAGAGTTGGTCATCGCACCGTAACCCCAAGTATTCGCTACACCCGCCACGGTTGTTGAGTGACAAATACGCGCTTGGTGGTCAACGTTGTTCGTACCCCAAAGTGATGCCATTTTTCGGAACAAATACGCTTGTTCGTTGCTGTGCTTTGCGCTTCCCAAGAAGTAAACCGAATCAGGGCCGGACTCTTTACGGATGTCCATCACCTTGTTACCGATTTCTTCGATCGCTTGATCCCAAGAAAGCTTTTTCCACTTACCGTTTTCAAGCTTCATTGGGTATTTAAGACGGCGCTCACCGTGGCCATGTTCACGCAGTG
This sequence comes from Vibrio sp. YT-19(2023), assembly GCF_033337395.1. Classification (NCBI taxonomy): domain Bacteria; kingdom Pseudomonadati; phylum Pseudomonadota; class Gammaproteobacteria; order Vibrionales; family Vibrionaceae; genus Vibrio; species Vibrio sp. YT-19(2023). The sequence continues at coordinate 106,757 of NZ_JAWOQN010000003.1, forward strand.
CTGCACCTTTTGCACAGTGACCACCGGCGTTAAATGGGTGGTCGAATGCAGGCTCTTGACCCGTCCAAACACCATTTTGAACTTCTGCGTAAATACCACAACCCACTGAACAGTGAGAACAGATAGTACGTTTTACTTCTGTTTTCGCTTCTGGATCGACTGATTTTGCTTGCGCTTTTTTCATCATTCCCGGTGCGAATAGACTAGCACCAACCACTGCGCCACCAGCGGCAAGCGAAGTGTTTTTCATGAATGCACGACGAGATACGCCAAGCTGGTTCGTTTCTTTGCTCACACTGTCGGAGCGTTTGACAAGTTTCATCCGTTATCTCCTAAAGTGTGTCGTAGTAATCGCGAATGTGTTGAGTTTCACGATACCCTTTCTTCTTCACGTCGTTTTCAGAAGGCTCAACCGTTTCTGAAGCAACGGCCACTTTCGTGGTTCCCGCAACAACAGCACCGGCAACGGCAGCGGTTGTGAAGCCTTTTAGGAGATCCCTACGGCTTGTGTTTATTTCTTTATTATCTTTCATCATTGCTTCCTTACCTTACGGTAGATCTTTGGAGACTCATGCCTCTCTATCGATATGACCAAGTACTGCTCGATTACTCGTAATCAGTGACGTTTTTCACATCAATTTTTAATTTGTTCTTACTGCTTTTGGTGTTCACGCTAAAGCGGACTTGCTCTAACGTTAAAAATGCATCGCAAAGCTGTGCAGCTGGCTTGTAGAAGTTCACGCTTTCGGCGCTCTCTAGTTGGCGCGTAAAAGATTGGAACCAAGGAGCAATGTGTTTGTTAAACACCGCTTGTTGAAGTTCTTCCTCTTCACCTGTCAGCATTGCCATCACTTCGCACAGTGCAGAAATATGGTCTTCAGGCTCTTTCACGTTCTCTTCTCGTTCGATGCCTAAAAGATCCAAATCGCGACGAATTTCCGCTAACGGTTTTTCCATCATCGAGCCAGTGCGATGCCAAGATCCGAATGGCACAACTTCACCACGTCCAATGCCAATAAACAGATCTTGATATTCTTCTTCTAACGCTTCTCGCTGCGCTTCGTTCGCGGCTTGTTGCAGTGCGAGCCAAGCTTTTTGCATCGCGCTCTCAGACGGTTCAATTTCTAGCGATTTCAGGAACGCCAGCATTTCATCACTAGGCGCACTACGAAAAAGTGCAGATAGAACGAGATAAATGTCTGTTCTCAGTGTTTGTTCTTGTTGTGTGTCCACTGCGAGCTCCTAGTATTTTAATTGTTTCATTGGGTCTTCTGCCATCGACTCAAACATGTCGATCACACGGCAGTCTTCACACATCGCGATACGATTGATCGCCGCTTCATCAGAGAAATGAGAGTGACCGCGTAACTTGTTTTGTAGCATGTCGATCATCGATTGCGGAGCAAAGGGCTTGTGACAACGAATGCACTCGGCTGCCTTTTCTTCATGAATCACAACCGCTTTCTGGCGTTCTTCTTTCACCCAGTTCATACGAGGAGTAAGCGTCAGCACTTTCTCTGGACACGCTTTCTCGCACAGCCCACATTGAATGCAGTCTTGCTCGACGAATTTAAGCGACGGAGATCGACCGTCCGTATGCAATGCACGTGTTGGACACACCGCCACACAGCTCATACACAACGTACAACCTTTACTTTCACAAGAGACTGTGCCGTAAGGTGCGTTCGCTGGAAGTTCAACAATGTTCTCAACTGGAATACGTGATGCGGACAACGCATCCAACGCCGTAAATAGACGCTGACGTTTGTTGCCTTGCAAGTCTCCTAATGCCAAATCAAAAGACTCGGTACAAAGTGTCGGAGCACCTTCACGTAGTGACTCTAGATACAGAATGTCGATGGTTTCTTTGGCGATACCAAGCTGACCGAGCAGCTCTTGAACAATACCTACTTCGCTATTAAGCACACGAATAATGGTTTGAGGCATAAAACGTGAAGCCGCAAACAGCACCTGAGTAGCACCATTCACAAGCGCGGCGAACCAAGTATCAATACCAACCGAAGGCAGTTCTTCCACCACAATTGGAATCACATTATCTGGCAGTGCTTTTAGTGCCATCACGTTGTAGCTCTCGTGGCGAGAACTGCAAATCAATACGATAGGATCTAAACCACCCGCTTGCTCATAGTTGGCGAGCGTACGTTCAATAAACTTTTGCGTATCTTCAGGGTTTGGCAGTGCGTAATGAATCGCTTCTGTCGGACACGCTGTAGCACAAGTACCCACGCCTTGACATAGGTATGGGTTGATCTCGATGCGAAGGCCCGTTTTGTCGCTGCCTTCACTCGATAGTGCCCCTGCCGGACAAGCATCCACACACCGTTCGCAACCTTTTACGCCACGAGAGCTGTGTGCACATAAATCGGTATCTAAACGGAAGAATTTCGGTTTATCGAACGTCCCCATTAAGGTTGGAATCTCTTCCAACGCTTCAGCCAGTTTCGGATAGCCACGACCTACTGGGTAGTAGCCCGGTACTGGGACTTCTTCCGACATGCAGCTGTTAAGGCAAAGATCGAGTACGATATCGAAACAATCGCTATTGGTCGCGACCTTGGCAAGGTTGTTGGTCAAACCATGATTTTCAATCAGAACTTCAAACGTACCTAAGAACCCTGAAACCTGAACCGAATTGGCGTAATAAAGCTCGGGATTTGTGCCCTTTTCGCCATCGGTAGAAAGCAGCGTTAGGCTGTTCATTTGCGACAATTGCGCTGCCGCACTTTCGATGATTGCTGTTGGGCCCACAATCAAAGTATTACCGCCGCTTTCATAGCTTACGGTTGGTGGAATAAGATTGGTCAACTCTACGGTATTTTCGAAAGCGTACAGCCTCGCTTTACCGTTATTGGAAGTTGCTTGTTCTAATAATTGTTTCAGCATTGCTCAATTCCATTTATGAACATGGATAGTCTTTTCCATCTCTTAGTGTAGTTAGCGCCGGAGATTCTGCTGATTAACTTATCAATGAGCATTCTTATTCCGCCATCTATAGGCGATGAATACTACGCAGTGCGTCCGTACTAACTTCAACCAGATTGGTATTGAGCAACAGATTGCAAGTGTCATGCCAATAAAATATCAACTAAAAATCAATAGGTTATCAATTTTGCTGACAAATAGTAGGGATAAAAAAACCGGTTGAGACATTTTGTCTCAGCCGGCTCATTGAGTGTTTAGTCAAAATGTACCTATTCTTTGTGTGGTATATTTTGTCTCACCTCGTTAGGCTGTGATTCTTCAGCAAAAGTATCACTTTCACTAGATACTGTATTTATATATAGCTCACTTTCATCTTGAGTAATTTGGCCACTTTTGTCGGTGTTTGACTCTGCGTCTTCAACTACCTCAGATGCGATATCGTTAGCGTTAAGCTCAGACCCTTGCGCAGTTTCGGCGTCTGGTTCGTCTTCCACTTTGTCTTTAACCCAATCACGCAGCGTCTCAGCGACGTCTTGAGAAAGTGACTTTAAGTTACTGTAATCATCATCGTAATCGTCTAGGCCGTCACGCACGTTAAATTCTTCGGACAAGAACATTTTGCGCAGCGCGGCTTTCTTAACACTTTCTGAAGCTTCAGAAACCAGCAGTTGCGCCACAGACATTTCTTCGGTTTTTTCAGTCTCTACACTCGCGGTAATGTCTGGAGCCTGACTATCCTCATTGACGTTCAAAGCATCTAAGCTTTCGTCAGCGTTTGAAAGCGCTGTGACACTATCTTCGGATTGCTCCGTCTCTGCTATCGGCGTGATCTCTTCAGCATGTTGGGAAGATTCTTCTAGTTTACGTTTCGACCAACGGCTTAAAAAACTAGTTGCCATTTGCTCTGCCTGCTCCTTTGCGTTTCTTGCGTCTTACTTCTAACAACTCACCGTGACGACCAATAAAGGCTTCCATCCAAGCCTGAACGGCTAACGGCATATCGTTAGATAGTACAAGGTTATCACCATCCATATATTGCGCCGCAACAGATTGTGAAGCCGTCAGTAACTGTATCGCTGGTTTTTCACCAGACTCGACGTTATCCATCACTAAAAAGAGTTTAGGTTGCTGAGAGCTTAAGTTAAAGCGGTAGTCTGTACGTTCATCTTTATGTAATTGCAACGGACAAACATCTGGAGTCTCTTCCGTCGGATTCAGCGCAAATCCTGTCAACTGCCATTGGGTTGTCACCCAAATCCCTGTACTGATCTCATGCTCAACAAGCTCTACGCCGATTGGCCATGTATCCTCAGTCTTTTCGTAATTTTTTTCGAAATCTTTCTTATCCGACATAACTCACCCAGTCTTTCTATTTTTGGTCTGAAAACACACAGGACATTTTGCCCCCGTTTTCGACCATTTTTATTGTCTTCGAAGCAATAAACGCGCCAAGCTGATATAACTTAGTCTATATACTCCCTCAGGCTATAAGTACCAAACTAGACGAAACTCAAATGTATTGATGTGTCATTACTGCGAACTCGCAGTTTTAATGCATTGTTGACATAAAACCTCGCAATTTCTGTGGGAACCGCTATTTTGGAATGAGATTTGCTTGCCACTTAAAAAGCTAAAATGCGTAGCAACCTAACGCTCTTAATCACTAGGACACGACTGTGCTGAAACCAAATATTATTAAAACCAGTGAAAATCCCCTGCAAACCATTGAAGTCGATGTGTACGACGAGTACGGCGAAAAGCTCACGAAGCAAATCGCTTGCGAGCGTCCTCTTACGGTCATGCTGAACTGGAAAGAAGTGGTCACGCTCATGACGCTAGGTTCGCGTCCAGAAGCACTAGTACTCGGTTATTTAAAAAACCAAAGCTTCCTGTCCGATCCAGCCGCGATTGAATCCGTTATTATTGACTGGGAAACGCATTCCGCAGCGGTGATTACTAAAGAAAACACTGAACACTTAGAAGGCGCCCTGAAAAAGAAAACCGTCACCTCAGGTTGTGGCCAAGGCACTATGTATGGCAACGTGATGAAGCAGCTTGAAAATTATCAAGTGCCTCAAGTTCCTCTTAAGCAGTCAGAGATTTATTCTGCGCTGGAAGCGTTAACTCATTACAACGACACCTACAAAAAAGCGGGCGCAGTACACGGCTGTGCGGTTTGCAAAGGTAATGAAGTGTTGTCATTTGTGGAAGATGTCGGCCGTCACAACGCAGTGGATACACTTGCAGGTGAGATGTGGCTCAAAGAAGAAACAGGTGAAGATAAAATTTTCTACACAACTGGTCGCCTTACATCAGAGATGGTGATTAAAGTGGCTCAAATGGGCATTCCTGTTCTGCTTTCTCGCTCTGGCGTTACTCAAATGGGGTTAGATCTAGCGAAGCAATTTGGTATTACGACCATTGCGCGTGCGAAAGGTTTGCGCTTCCAAGTCTTTACAGGAGCCGACAAGGTTGAATTTGATGTAAAAGGCAACCAATAACACCTTTTCAGTGTAAACTAAAACCAATAATGCGGATTCACAGAGGATGTGGACTATGAATAATGACCAATTGTGGAATTTTCTGCTTACGCCCAGCGGTATCATGCTTTCTATGATTATTACCTTTGGCGTGGTCGGGCTCTATGCGTATATAACCGGTCAGTTTAAGGATTAAGGCCAAATATCAAAAAAGCCTCGCTAAATAGCGAGGCTTTTGCTTTTTAAACGCTTTGCGAGTAATTACGCGTCAACGCCACGAGATTTTAGGAACTCAGAGTAAGTGCCTTTAAAGTCTGTGATTTTACCATCGCGGATTTCGATAATACGCGTTGCTAACGAGTCTACGAATACACGGTCGTGAGAGACGAAGAACAACGTGCCTTTGTATTGCTCAAGCGCGGTGTTCAAAGATTCAATTGATTCCATGTCCATGTGGTTGGTTGGTTCGTCCATTAGCAGCATGTTTGGCTTGTGCATCATTAGCTTACCAAGCAGCATACGACCTTGCTCACCACCAGACAGTACTTTTACTGACTTCTTAATGTCATCTTGACCAAACAGCATACGACCAAGGAAACCACGAACGACTTGCTCGTCATCACCTTCTTGACGCCATTGACCCATCCAATCCGTTAGATTCATATCTTCTGCAAAGTCATGCGCGTGGTCTTGCGCGTAGTAACCGATGTTTGCATTTTCAGACCATTTGAACTCACCAGCACGCGGTTCAAGTACACCAGCAAGCGTGTTTAGAAGTGTTGTTTTACCCACACCATTTTCACCGATGATCGCAACGCGCTCTCCCACTTCAAAAATTGCATTGAAGTCTGAGAACAAGTCCTCTTCAAAACCTTGGCTCAGGTTTTCTACAATCAGAGCGTTACGGAACAGCTCTTTAGACTGTTCAAAACGAATGAATGGGTTTTGACGACTAGACGCTTTCACTTCGTCCAATTTGATCTTGTCGATTTGCTTCGCACGAGATGTCGCTTGTTTTGCTTTCGATGCGTTTGCAGAGAAACGCGCAACGAACGTTTGTAGCTCAGCGATTTGTGCTTTCTTCTTAGCGTTGTCGTTTAGTAGACGTTCGCGAGCTTGAGAAGCCGCCGTCATGTACTCGTCGTAGTTACCAGGGTAAACGCGTAGTTCACCGTAGTCCAAGTCAGCCATGTGTGTACATACTGAGTTTAGGAAGTGACGGTCGTGCGAAATGATGATCATTGTGCAGTTACGCGCGTTTAGCGTATCTTCCAACCAGCGAATTGTGTCCATGTCCAAGTTGTTGGTAGGTTCGTCAAGAAGCATCACATCTGGGTCTGCGAATAGAACCTGCGCTAGAAGCACACGAAGTTTCCAGCCTGGTGCTACTTCACTCATTAGACCGAAGTGTTGTTCCATTGGAATACCCACAGCAAGAAGAAGCTCACCCGCTTTCGCTTCTGCCATGTAACCGTCCATTTCCGCGAACTGAACTTCTAGGTCAGCCACTTTCATGCCGTCTTCTTCGCTCATTTCAGCAAGTGAGTAGATGCGGTCACGCTCTTTCTTCACTTCCCATAGCTCTTTATGACCCATGATAACGGTATCGATTACCGTAAATTCTTCGTAAGCGAACTGGTCCTGGTTCAGTTTTGCAACGCGCTCGTTTGGATCGTAGCTTACGTTACCGCTGGTTTGCTCAAGCTCGCCGCTGAGGATCTTCATAAAGGTTGATTTACCACAACCGTTAGCTCCAATTAAGCCGTAGCGATTGCCTTCGCCGAACTTAACTGAAATGTTTTCGAATAGCGGCTTAGCGCCGAATTGTTGAGTAATATTCGCTGTGGAGATCAAAACCTTTACCTTAGCAATTGGGGTGTATTTAGAAAAACCGGGCAACGGTACTTGTTCATGCTACATACTGCAAGTGTTGTTTTTATTAATTCACTCCAAGTGAAATCATTGTAAGGTTTCTAAGAAGCAAAAACGTAAACATAAATGCTTCATCAAATACAAAAAAGAGCCACTATCGTCAGTGGCTCTTTTTCCATTAATACTTCAAAAAAGTGACTAAGCGATGTTCGTCACCTCTAGGATCAGTTCGGCTTTTTTAGGTAAATAAATACTGAATTTACTGCCTTTTCCCCATTCAGACTCTGCTTTTAACTCACCACCCGTTTGGCTGAGAATACTTTGGGAGACCGATAGCCCTAACCCTGTGCCTTCTCGTTTCGTTGTGTAAAATGGCGAGAAGATTCGACTCAAGTTTTCTGGTTTAATACCGCAGCCCTCATCGATAACATGAATCGCAGCTCCTTTCACTTCGCCCTCTTCAATCCAGTCTTCACTGACTACTGTTAAAGTTCCTTTACCGCTCATTGCGTGAATGGCGTTCATTTGCAAATTAACTAAGATTTGTAGCAAGTGGTGACGGTTTATCTCAACGGACGTATGCGCTTGTAGGTCAGTCACAAACTCAACGTCGCGTTTCTTGGTGCCAGTTTTAACCAAGGTGATGCTTTCATCAATGATAGGATTGACATGTTGCCAAGTGATTTCATCTTGAACACCGCCTTGGCGACTGTATTGCAATAAACTGCGTGTGATATTGCGGATACGATCAATTTGCGCGTGAATCGCATCAATTTCTTCTTGTACTCGACTTGCATCGTCACCCAATTCAAAATGGATCAATTCTACGTTGCCAAGAATCACGGCGGTTGGGTTATTAATTTCGTGAGCAATCCCCGCGGTGAGTTCTCCCAGCGCTGCCAGTTTTTCATGAACAACGAGTTTATCGCGGGTTTGGTTGAGCAATTGAATATGCAGTTCAAGATCTTGGGTTTTTTCTCTCAGGCTTGCCGTACGCTCTTGAACTTTGCATTCAAGTTGAGCTGCGGAGTTTTTCAGTTCAATTTTGCGCTCTTCTAGCGCGTCTAACATATCATCAAACTGTCTGGCTAACTGCGCAAGTTCATGATCGGCATCTAATCCTAACGGGCCAATCCGTTTTTCTTTACCTTGTTGGACCTGCTTCACCACTTTATGAATGCGTTCGATCGGTCGAAACAGATCATAAGAACCGCGATATACCATCACGCCGGAAACCAGCAATAACATAACCGTAATCAAGCTGATTTCGGCAATGTTCGTAATGTAGGCTTTAACGAATGGCCACATTAGGTAACCGGTATAAAGCATACCAATGACATTGTCGTATTGGTCTTTGATTGGTTGATACGCCGTAATATACCAAGCGTCATACACATAAGCGCGATCAACCCACTGTTCACCCTTCGAAAGTACTTGGTTATACACTTCTGCGCTCACGCGAGTGCCTATGGCGCGCCCTAGCCTATGATCGCTGTCTAAAGGAACGTTGGTGCTCACACGCAAATCATCGAGAAATACCGTCAACGTACCCACAGGGCGAAGGCGGTCATTATCACTTAAGTAAATGAGATCGCGGATTTGATCCACCAGCACTGTGCTGTTGTTAAGGAGCAAACCACCATCAAGAAAGCCGATCAAATCGTTCGCTTGGCTGTATACCGGAATCACGGTTCGACTGACTAACCCACGCGCCTCCCTGTCACCATCAGCAAGAATAGGCACTTCTGCTCGTTTGGCGAGTTCAGGATCGAGGCGTTCGAGTTCTTCTTTATTAAGTACATCAAAAAACGATTCGCGCTTGGTGAGATCCATAAAGCGGAATTTGTTTTCCATGGAATTAACGCGTTGGAAAGAGAGAAAATCTAAAGCATATCTTTTCTTCTGCTCTGTGACCCACTTTTGCAGGTCACCTTGTGGCGTTCCTTGATTAATGCGAATACGGAAATCGTACGAATCGGCAAACGCCCGCACGTAATTGGCTTGCTTTTGCTGTAACAACGTTACACTGTTATTTGCAACACCAAGACGTTCCGAGACATCAAGCAGCGCATTTTGCCACGTGTAATGAATAGACCAATAAATGGTAATGCCGATAAGAGCTAACAATGTGAGGAAAATCGGCGCAGAGGTTAAGAATAACAAGCGATAACGCACCATGGTTTTAAAACGGTGCGTCCATTTTGACAATCCTTTGTGCTGTGGGCCGTTAGTCGGCATATTCCTCACCCTCAGAATCCCATTCTTTGTACTTACGTTCTAAGGTCTTGCGAGCTACGCCCAAGTCACGAGCAGCAGCAGACTTATTGCCTTCATGCAAGTTAACGACTTGTTTAATATGTGCTTTCTCGACTTCTTTTAACGTCCAGCTGTTTGGATAGCCTTCGCCAGTAAATTCTTTGCCTTCTCTAAAGGTTGGTAACTCAGCAGAGTGAGAAACAGTAATCGATACATTAGGCAGTGAATGCCCGCCATTCAGCTCTCGCCAATAGTGTGCAGGTGGTTTGCCAAGCAAGATACAACGCTCAATCAAGTTTTTCAGCTCACGAATGTTTCCCGGCCAATCGTACTCACTCATGGCTTCCATATCCTCGTGAGCCCATTTGGGCGCAGGCATACCGAGCTCGCGCGTCAGCATATTGCTGAAAAATGGCACCAACTCAAATAAGTCGGTTTTGCGCTCTCGCAGCGGACACACTTCAATTTTCAGAACGTTTAAACGGTAATAGAGGTCACTGCGGAAATTACCTTGATTGACCTCTTCTTGCAGGTTTCGGTTGGTTGCCGCTACGATACGGACATCAATACTGATCTCTCTTTCTGAACCGACAGGGCGAATCGTACGCTGCTCTAACACACGTAATAATGATGCCTGCATTGCAAGTGGCATCTCCCCGATTTCGTCAAGAAATAAGGTGCCACCGTTAGCAACACGGAACAAACCTTCACGCGATTTTTTTGCACCGGTAAACGCGCCCGATGTATGACCAAACAACTCACTCTCTAAAAGCTCAGGTGCAATCGCGCCGCAGTTGATTGGCACAAACGGGCCCGTTCGCCCACTCGCCTGGTGGATACCTCGTGCAACTAGTTCTTTACCCGTACCCGACTCACCTTCCACCAAAACAGAAGCGCGTGATGGTGCAAATTGGTTAATAAGTTGCTTAAGCAGACGCGTTTTTTCTGAGCCGCCGATGATCTCTGAGGTATTGTGACGTTGGTAATCGCGTGTCATCGCGTACTGCATGCGTTCGTTCAAACGGCGATCCATACAGCGACTGACCGCTTTTAACATCTGCTCAAGGTTGAATGGTTTGAGGATAAAGTCGGAAGCACCGAGCTGTAGCGCTCGAATGGCAATTTCTAAATCCGCATAACCCGTCATAAAAATCACATCGGCACGTTTGTCATCATCTTCAAACGCTTCTTCCCACTCAATTCCAGAACGCCCTGGCAGATTAATATCCAGTAAGATCAGATCATAATGTCGAGAATTACGCAGTTGTTCTGCTTCTTCGATGCTACCAGCTGTATCGACATGTGAAAAAAGCTTACCCAATGCCTTTTTCAAGATGGCTTGCATGCCTAATTCATCATCGACGACCAGTACGGAAAAGGCGCTATATTGTTGGTTTGTACTAAGATGGGATTGAGTAGACATATTTACCCCAGATGGATTTCGATGGGACAGAGTGTACCAAGTTTAAACAGAGATACCCTACAAAAAGTGCGACATTTTGTACCAACGCAAACTTTTATGCAAATAACCCCATGATTTAGTGCATAAACCAAGCACTTTAAGCTTGTAAAAGGTTGGCATCTTGTTTGCTATAAGGTGGATATGGAGCGCATTTAAGTGATCTCAGGATGTTGATGTTTGCTTATTCCAACACCCTAAGACAACTTGTGTATTACGCTAATCGCTCTCGTCCAAAAAGGCTTCTCCCTAAAACCTGGAGAGATTCCAAAGAATCATTGGAAAGGAACACATAAAAATGAAAAAAATTGCGCTAACTCTGGCTGCAACGTCAATCACGCTTGTAAGTTACTCTGCGTTTTCTGCTCAAGACGGAGAACACGTTCGCCTTGCAACCACAACCAGTACTTACCATTCAGGTTTACTTGATTACCTACTTCCACAATTTGAAAAAGACACGGGCTACAAAGTCGATGTTATTGCTGCAGGTACGGGTAAAGCCTTAAAAATGGGCGAAAACGGTGACGTAGATTTGGTGATGACACATGCACCAAAAGCTGAAGGCGCATTTGTTGAGAAAGGCTACGGCGTTTTACCTCGCAAGCTAATGTACAACGACTTTGTGATTGTAGGCCCGAAAGCTGACCCAGCAACAATCAAAAATGACGAAGGCGTGTTAGATGTATTCAAAGAGATCGCAAACAAAAACGCAACGTTCATCTCTCGCGGCGATGATTCTGGTACGCACAAAAAAGAAATGGGCTTCTGGGCTCAAACTAAAATCGAACCGAACTTTGGTGGCTACCGTAGCGTAGGTCAAGGTATGGGCCCAACTCTAAACATGGCGTCTGAAATGCAAGGCTACACCATGACGGACCGCGGCACATGGCTGGCTTACCAAAACAAATTGGATCTAGAAATTCTGTTCCAAGGCGATGAAAAACTGTTTAACCCGTACCAAGTTATTCTTGTTAACCCTGAGCGTTACCCAACGATCAACTATCAAGGTGCGAAGGCATTCAGTGATTGGTTGGTAAACCCTCGCGGACAGGAACTTATCAATGGTTTCCGCCTAAACGGTAAACAACTGTTTGTTGCGAATGCTGAGAGCAAATAACGCAATATGAATCTTGCTGATACAACACTGGAAGCGCTTCGCTTACTGGTGAATTTTGATGCAGACCTATGGGAGATCGTTGCGGTCTCCTTTAGTGTTTCTATCACGGCAATATCCCTAATGGTATTGCCGGCTATTTTGATGTCCTTTGTACTGGCGTATACCGACTTTCGCGGTAAATGGTTTTTGTTGTCGATCGTAAATACGCTGCAAGCGGTCCCTACCGTGGTGATTGGCCTGTTGCTGTACATGTTGCTGTCGCGTGCTGGCCCTTGGGGAGACTGGCAAATGCTGTTCACTCAGAAGGCAATGATCTTCGGCCAAATGGTGATCTGCTTCCCTGTTTTGGTATCGATGATGCATGGTGCATTACAATCTAGCGACCGTCGTGCAGTGGAAACTGCCATCACGCTGGGCGTCTCCATTCCGCGCTTGGCAGCTACGATGATTTGGGAAACCCGCTTTCCTCTACTTGCGGCTATCATTGCAGGGTTTTCACGTATCGTGACCGAGGTGGGCTGCTCAATGATGGTTGGTGGGAACATTATGGGCGTGACGCGAAATATTCCCACGGCTATCGCAATGGAAAGCAGTAAAGGTGCTTTTGCGCAAGGAGTTGCATTAGGAATTGTATTACTATCTTTAGCGTTGGCTCTAAACTTCTTCTTATCAAGCATGAGAGGCAAAGGCTACCTCAGAACATAGAACATGAAGCAAACAAACGACTCACCATTAACCCCATGTCGAGGCGAATTATGACTATAAAAATCACCGCCGAACAGTTATCCATGCGCTTTAAAGAGCGTGTGCTTTTCCACATCCCTGAGTTAGCCATCGGCCCAAATGATGCCATTTATCTCAAGGGTGACAATGGTGTGGGCAAAACTACCCTACTCAAAATCCTTGCTGGCTTGCTCAAACCCTCTACTGGTGATGTTGTTGCGCCAAAAGATACGTGGCTGAAAAGACTGACGTGTCGCAATGGTCGTGTCGATGTGATTTATCTCCATCAATCCCCTTACCTTTTTGACGGCACTGTATATGAAAACGTAGTCTATGGAGTGAAATATCAACAAGACACGCAAAAAGATAAGCGAGCTCAAGTTATTCACGCGCTGCGCATGGTAGGTTTAGAAACCTTAGCGGACGAACATATTTCCGTGTTGTCCGGCGGTGAAAAACAGCGCGTTGCCATGGCAAGGGCTTGGATCTTAAAGCCGTCGATTTTATTGATGGATGAGCCAAGTGCGTCTTTAGACCAAGAATCCATTGAACGATTGGTGGTGATGGCGAAAGATCTTTTGGATCGTGGTTCCAGTATCGTGGTGACAAGCCATCAGGCCAACGCACTGACCGACTTATGTAAGAAACAGTGGTGGATTAAAGACAAGACTTTGATAGAGTCTCCTCTGTTGTATGTCATACCAAAAGAAACATCCCAAGAGAATGCATATGCTTCAACCAACACAAACTAGTTGGGTCATTTTGGCTGGTGGCCAAGCCAGCCGTATGGGTGGAAAAGATAAAGGTCTGATTGAATTAAATCAGAAGCCACTCATCGAACACGTTATTGAACGTTTATCTCCACAAACTCCACGCATTTTAATTAATGCCAACCGAAACCAAGATACGTACAGCAAATTTGGTTTCGTATTTAGTGATCAATTCAAAGATTTCCCTGGGCCTATGGGCGGTATTCACGCGGGTTTGATGCATGCTGAAACTGACTGGGTCGGATTTGTACCTTGCGATAGCCCACAAATTAACACCGACCTTGTCGAGCGTTTCTGCCAGTTCGTCAAAGAAGACAGCGATATTTTGGTCGCGCATGATGGTGACCATCAGCAACCTGTTTTTACGCTCTACCACAAGCGCGTACTGCCAAAACTCACCGCATTTTTAGAACGTGGCGATCGCAAAATCATTCTGCTCTACAAAGAGTGCAACACCAGTTACGTTGACTTTAGCGACTCACCAAACTGTTTCGTCAACTTGAACACTCCGGAAGAACTGGCGCAATTTGGACAATTAGAATCATGAAACACACGCTAAACATTCCTATTCTTGGTTTTGCGGCTTATTCAGGCACAGGCAAAACCACACTGCTTGAAGCCCTATTGCCAAAGCTAACTGAAGCGGGCCTGCGCATTGGCATGCTAAAACATGCTCATCACAACTTCGATGTCGATAAGCCGGGTAAAGACAGCTACCGTTTACGCAAAGCTGGCGCATCTCAAATGCTGATTGCTTCTCGCAACCGTTTTGCGTTAATGACAGAAACGCCAGAAGCCGAAGCGGAGTTTGAATACCTATTAACACGTTTTGATGAAGACATGCTTGATGTGGTATTGGTCGAAGGCTGCAAAAACATCGCGTTTCCTAAAATCGAATTGCACCGTGAAGAAGTCGGCAAGCCTTGGCTTTATCCAAACGATGAAAACATCATCGCTATCGCTTCAGACGGCGGCGAGTTGGACTCTGAACTGCCACAAATGAACATCAATGATCTTGAAGCGATTGCTCAGTTCGTTATTCAGTATGTTCAAGAAGCGAAAGCACCAAAAAACAAAGAGAAAGAAGCCGCATGTTGCGATACCCTTTCTCCAGCTTTCCTTTCTGTGGTTCAAGGTCAAGAGAAAATCCTTTCTTTGGTGAACACGGTTTCGGAAATAGAAGCATGCAAGATTGAAAATGCTTACGGGCGCGTTCTTGCGGAACATATCGTTTCACCAGTAAATGTGCCGCAATACACCAACTCCGCGATGGACGGTTATGCCATCCGCAGTGATGATGTTAAGCGCGATAGCTACCAAGTGGTTGCTGAAGTGATGGCGGGCCATGCTTACGATAAACCTCTGGACGTTGGTCAAGCGGTGAAGATCATGACTGGCGCACCAACACCACGTAACGGCGACACAGTGGTCATGCGTGAGCAAGCCTCTCAAGAAGGTGACAAGGTCACCTTTAACGGTGCGAATATCAAAGCAGGCCAAAACGTTCGTCAAGCAGGTGAAGATCTCGCTATCGGCAGTGACGTCTTTACCGCAGGCACTCGCCTAGCCTCTCCAGAAATGGGCATGATCGCTTCGCTTGGTTTTGGTGAAGCGAATGTGTTCCGCAAAGTGAAAGTTGCCGTGTTCTCCACCGGTGACGAAGTACAGGCGCCGGGAACAGAGCAAAAAGCGAATTCTATCTACGATTCCAACCGTTTTACCATCATGGGCATGCTTGAAAAGCTCGGCTGCGAAATCTTGGACTTCGGTATTCTGGAAGACAACGAACAGTTAATGATTGAAGCGTTGGAAAACGCATCGGCGCAAGCGGACGTGGTTATGACTTCTGGTGGCGTATCTGTTGGTGATGCGGATTACATCAAACTTGCCTTGGATAAACTTGGTCAAATAGATTTTTGGCGAATCAACATGCGTCCGGGACGTCCATTAGCGTTTGGTCAAATCAACAACAAGCCGTTCTTTGGTCTGCCGGGCAACCCTGTGGCAGTGATGGTTTCATTCATCAACTTTGTTGAGCCTGCACTGCGTAAGATGCAAGGCGAACAAGGCTGGAAGCCTCTGAAAGTGAATGCCATCGCGACTGAGAATCTTCGCTCTCGACAAGGTCGTACCGAGTTTAGCCGTGGCGTCTATGAACTGGATGCAACTGGCCGTTTAACCGTTCGTACAACAGGCAAGCAAGGATCTGGTATTTTGCGTTCAATGAGTGAGGCGAACTGTTTGATCGAAATCTCCCCAGCTATTGATACAGTTAAAGCGGGAGAAAGCGTGACAATTATCCCACTTCAAGGCAGAATCTAGCTCAAACTAGAAATTCAAAGGTCAGCGAGTCTGGCCTTTTTGTTTAATACAGAAACCTTTTCAGAGAGACAGCTATGGCTCGCACCATTCTTTACACTTACAAAGACCAAGACAAAGAACTGACGTTCTCATACCAGCAACACCGCAACATTCAAGAAGCAGTTGCAGAAGCCGAAGGTATCGATATCACTGAGTTCCTAAAGATGGAGCAACAAATCGAAGCAGTGTCTGACACTAAAGCAGTGCGAAACTACCGCGACAACTACTTCAGAAAATTAGGCTTTAGCAAAATCACCCTAGCTCAAAAAGAAAACCTGGGTGTAGGCAAAAAGAACAAATAAGCTTAGCTGCAAACAGAAAACTCACGATTCGTCGTGAGTTTTTTATGCATGCTACTTTTGTTCATGATCCATACCCGAGCATACCGAAATTACTTAGGTATATGAGTTACTTGGGTATACAAGTTACTTCGGTATATAAGTAAAAGCCCCGTTTAACCTTGAAAGTCTAAACGGGGCTTTAAATTTCTTCTTACTTTATATCGAGTAAGGTTTAAGTCATTACTTGATGTTTAAGAACGCAGCGCCGCGTACACCACCTGAATCACCGTGTTTTGCTTTGATGATCTTAGGACACTTAGCCACAGACAATAAGTGTTTAGGGATGCGTTTTGGCATCTCTTCGTAAATCAATTCGAAGTTAGATAAGCCGCCACCAAGTACAACGGTGTGTGGGTCTGTTGCAGTAAACAGGTTTGCAAAGCAGATCGCTAGCAGCTCCATAAAGCGCTCGACGTGCTCTACTGCTTTCTCTTCACCCTCTGCGTGCGCTTTAATAATGTCGATCGCTTTCTTCTCTTCGCCGTAGTAATGCGCGTAAAGAAGCTCGAAACCACGACCAGATAGGTAACTATCTAAACAGCCTTTGTTGCCACAGCCACAGCCAAGTAATGGTGCGTTTTCGCCCAGGTGGAACCATGCGTCGATAGGAAGACGTGTGTGACCCACCTCACCCGCTACGTGGTTGCGGCCAGAGAATACTTTGCCTTCGTAGATAAAGCCGCCACCAAAACCAGTACCAAGGATCAAACCTAGTACAGATGGTTCATCTTGAAGATCTTCGTCCCAGGCTTCAGAAAGCGCGAAACAGTTTGCATCGTTTTCAATTTTTACGCTGCGACCGATTTTAGCTTCTAGATCAGCACGAAGTGGTTTGCCTTTTGCCGCAGGAACGTTAACTGTTAGTACCGTTGCATCATCGGCGTCTTCCATACCTGGTAGGCCAAGACCAATCGTACCTTCACAGCCAAACTCTGTATCGTATTTATTCACCAATTCCGCAATGGTATCAACCAGCAGCTCGTAGTTGTCTGTTGGTGTAGGTACACGTTCCGTCGCTACACGCTCAAGCTTCTCGTTAAATGCACCAAATTCAATTTTAGTGCCACCGACATCAAAGCCGTAATACATGTATTTCTCTCCTAAAAAATGCTTCAAACGACTCTCAAAAATGGCTAGAGTCAAAAGTATAAACTGATGGCATTATCCATATCTGTACGCCTGCAAACCGTGACCGAATGCAGATTTATCCCCTCACCGAAGCCAGTTGAACAACATACCATCAACAAAAGCTCATTCCTTAGAGTCAGCTCTCGGTTTTCATCCACTCTTTGAAACGTTTCAAGTGTGGCTGGTTAGGGTCGCTTTTGACTCGAGTCTTGCTCAGCATGTAAGTTTCTCTGAAGGCTTCAAACCACAATTGAAGGCATTCCGCAGCTTTAGGCTCACCAGCTTGTTTTAAAACTAATGTCGCGACTTCGGCGGTTGAAAGATGCTGATCATTCTCGGAGCGGCGCATGATGTATTCAGACAGAGATTCCGGCTCAATGGAAAGCACAGGCAAAGATTTAAGAAAATCAGAACGACGGAATATCTTTCGTGCCTCACGCCAGCTACCATCAATAAAGATCAGCAACAATTTTTTGTTCTCGACATCTTCTTTTACCAATCGCCCTGGCTCTAGATCTTCAATTAAACGAGAGGGATCATCCACATAGTCTGCAGGAAATACAATCACCGGTTGATAACTGTCATCCTGTAGTAGCGCTAGCATCTCTTCAGACGGTTCTGTTCGGTTCCATTGATACACGTAAGTCTCTTGAATCGTATCAGCGATTAGACGACCGGTATTACTTGGCTTAAACACTTCGTTTTCAGAAACAATCAACATACATGCAATATTGGCCTTGATGTTTGGCTGAAGGTCGCACAAACAGTGTTGCTCAGAAACCTGGCAATATTGGCAACGAACCACTTTACATCCACGCGCGTTGAAAGGCTTGGTTGAGATAGATTGTCGGTACTGATATAAACGGTGGAAAGCGTGAATTCTCATGGTAAGTAATGCCAAGTAAAAAGTAGAGCGCGATTCTACTGATATTATGGCTTCGCCTCAAGATAAGCCCATCAGCAGTGTGTTGAAATAATTTCACTCTTATCTCGGTCATAGATAAAGAAATAAATAAGGGAATGACAGTGACAGAAACGACATTTCAAGAACCCTCATGGCTCAGATTAGGCTTTTTCCTTGGCGTATTATTGCTTTGTGCCATTTGGGAAAACAAATTGCCTAGAAAAACACTGACCGCTTCGCGCAGGTTTCGCTGGGTCAATAACTTGTCATTGGTCGCTTTTAACAGCCTAGTTATTGCTTTAATCATGCCTATCGCCGCCTTTCAAGCTGCGGTCATAGCTCAGGAGCAACAGTGGGGGCTGCTCAATATTCTGTCCCTCCCCGCTTGGTTAAATATTTTTCTAACCGTCATTTTGCTTGATTTCGTCATTTACGCTCAGCATGTTGTCTTTCATCATGTAAAGCCGCTGTGGAAGATTCACCGAATGCATCACGCCGATCTCGACATAGACGTCACTACAGGCGCACGCTTTCATCCCTTCGAAATAATCATTTCAATGGGAGTAAAAATTGCAGCCGTGTTTATCTTAGGTGTTTCACCTATCGGAATTGTGGTATTTGAAATTGTGCTTAATGCGAGCGCGATGTTTAATCACAGTAATGCAAAACTGGCTTTATCCATAGACCAAAAACTGCGAAACGTCATCGTTACACCAGACATGCATCGCGTACACCATTCAGTGATAGTAAAAGAGACCCACTCAAACTTTGGTTTTTTCCTTTCAGTTTGGGACCGCTTTTTTGGGACATACCGAGCTCAGCCTAAGTTGGGTCATGATGATGTTGTTATTGGTGTGCCGGAAATTAGAGACGAAGAAGAGCAAAGATTAGATAAGCTTTTAACGCAGCCCTTTCGCTACAATAAAGAGAAGAAGTAATGGTTGAAAAAATATTGTTGGATGAAGTATGTCAACAAAACGAATAGACCAAGCCTAAACCCCTGTTAAACACTACTTCATCCTCATGATGTGTAAGAACAGATTAGTTTTCTGCTAGCTGACGCTTTTTGTTTAACTGAGTAATACCAACAAATAAACCAACAACACCAAGCACTGCACATGCCAAAGCATTGGTGTTCATTACTTGCTGTGCCTCTATTGAGCTGTATAGAAAAGCAAGGCTGAAGAAAGTGGTGGCAAAGCTCAAACCTGTCAGTACGCTGAAACCAGCAAAACTGGCCAAGTCTTTAAAATCGTTCATAACGAGTCCCTGTTTACAATCCTTAATCGAGTGTTGTGAAAATAATAATTAACGAAATATTTGGCGCGATTGACTATGTTTTCGCGCATTCCATAACCAGATAGATACCCCAAATGAGAACCCTAAAAACAGTGTCTTCATTTGTAGGGCGACGTTGTTATCTAATATTTCTAATGTATAGTGAGCGTGGGAACTAAAGATAACATTGGTTATAAGAATCAATAACATAACGACTAGGCCAGAGCGGCGATGCTTGACCAATAGATACGCTGCTAATAAGTCCAATAGTCCCAAAGCGCTCCAATACATATTCAACCAGCGTGGCGCAAAATCGTGAGGTAAAAAGCCACCAACAATGTTGTCATAAAGATGAACCACTCCGCCAACTGTCATAAAAAGGCATAAGAGAAACACGACGAATTTATCCATTACCGTTTCCTTATCTGAATGAATGAGCAAAGCATATAGAAGTCACTTAAACATTTGTAATCCCATCGCCATTTTTGAGATCGACAGTGCCATTATCAACACGATGAGAACAGTAACGGCTGCTCTACCTTCTTTATTTAGCATAGTGTTTGCTTTGTCATTGTCCCAAATCCGCCAATGCAACGACAGAATCCTCCTTTAAATCACGCCTTGGTTTATCAACTCTCGTACCTTTTCCAGCCCGCGCTGAAACACAGTATGTGCATTCGCGGGAAGGCCGCTCTCGACATCGTGCCAGAAGAACGCGAAATCATGTCCACCATCGTCTTGCGTATGAAACAGCCATGAATTAGCGAGGTCAGCACACTCACACAAAACAAAATGCCATACTTGATTTTGAAAGCCACTGTCCCATGAGCATAAATATCGTGCGGAACGAACATGTGTGATACCAGACTCCTCAGCGAGCTCCCGCTTGGCCGCTATGATGTAACTTTCATCAAACACTTCAACAGTGCCCTTGACGAGCTGAACACCCGCCAACGGATGTTTAAAAAGTAGGATCTCTTGATTTTGATTACGTAGAACGACGGGGCAAACTTTATCGATCACAAAACCACTCCTTCTTATGGCTTTAGCTTTCTCTGGATATAAAAAAATCGCATGAAGCTGCATGATTCATTCCTTTGAATTCTGGCGACATTCTAGTCAACGAGTCCCTCGAACAAAGCATTAACATCACGTTGTGATAACTAAACCCTTTAGAAATGAACGAGATGAGATGTAACTCACTTTTGCAATGCAAATAGGAGCCATTAAATGAGTAGCCGTAACAAAAAAGCAGAACCGAGGTTCTGCTTTTAGTCGGTGGAAACATCTCATTTACTTGGTCTGATGAAGCTCATACTTGTGCAGCATTGCTTGCTGGTGCCCAGCAATTTCCGCCACTTGCTCAGAACTCTCAACCATAGACTCAAGCTGCAGCTTTGTGCGTTCGCCAAGATCAGAAATATGTGTGATGGATTGAGATACATCTGCCGTCGCTCGTTCTTGTTCTTCTGTAGCAACTGAGATTTGCTCAACACGTTCTTGAATGTACTTAACCGCGAGGTTGATATCAGAGAATGTCGATTTCACTTCATTGCTGGACTGTAGCGCGTGGGTCATTTCTTCTCTTGAATCATTGACTGCTTGACGCGAACGCTCTGCGGCAGTAATAAGCTCGCTCATCATTTCTCGGATGTTCGTAGTTTGTTGAGAGGTATCACTTGCAAGTTTGCGAACTTCATCAGCGACAACCGCAAATCCACGCCCTTGCTCACCAGCACGGGCAGCCTCTATTGCCGCGTTGAGAGCAAGTAAGTTGGTGTTGTCCGCGATCCCACTGATCATATCCACCATTTCACGAATCTGTTTAACACGCTGGTCTAGCTCTAACATTGACTGTTCATTTACATCCAAAGAGCTTTCTAATGACTCCAAACGTTCGCGGTTTTGTTCCACGACTTGAACCCCTTTTTCAGTGTGTTGGGTTGCAAGGAGCGAGTCCTGTGAAGATGCATTTGTCACCATTGCTATTTCACGAATAGAGGCTTCAAGCTGCGTTATGGTCGTGATCATACTCGACAACGCTTCATTTTGTGTTGCCAACCCATCACTTGTTTGTTCGGCTGCACTGTGACTTACTTCTGCCGTCTGATAAAGCGTTTCACAATTGCGCGTCACCGTTTGAATGGAGTCATGTGTGGAATCGATTACTTGATTCAACTTTCGTGCTACTTCTTTCAGCTCATAGGGGCCAACTTCTTCTGCCTTGTCACGAAAATCATGTTCGGTAAGTGCTGAAAGACGCGTTAGTACATTCCTTAACCCTCGGTTTGTCCATGACTTGAGACTAAACCAAGTAACCAGAATAATAAAAGAAATCACACACGCCGCAAACACGAGCACAACGCTCACCGATTCAATGGTCTCGTTGACCACCCGCTCCTTTTCATCGATCAACTGACCAGCGGTTTGGGAGATTTGATCAAGTAACCGCATGGTTTCATCCGCAAGCATCGAAGCCTGTTTAAACTCTGAACGTTGCAATTCCCCTTGTTCTAGTTTGGCGAGGATCAAACGCAGCACGCCCTTTTCACTAAAGCCTTGTTTCACCATCTCATATGGTGCGGTTAAGCTTGCATATTCACTTACTTCAGGATGGAAAGATTGGAAGTCTTCATAGGCGAGTTTAATACCTGCTATGCGATTTCGCATTTCTCGGTATTCTTTTTCGGCTTTGTTTAATTCTGAGTGCATCATCATGACTAAGAACGTACTTTCCATTGAGCTTGCAGAAGCAATGAAACGGTTAGCGGCATCGCTCGACTCAGGATTATCAGCACTAAGGAACGAACTGATTCGATTCATTTCCGGGCCGATAGAGCTAAGCCCATAGCGAAAACCACCAACAGCGGCATCAATATCCATTTGAATTTGTATCACCGAAGATTGCTTCAACAAAATGGACTGCGTGATGTTATGTAAACGCGCTAGTTTGGTGTCTAACTCCTCCGAGAGTTGCTGAGCTACACCAGACGCTTTCACAACCAAAGTTGTGCTTTGAGTTGCAAGAGAGTCGATTTGCTCTTTTATGAGAGGCAACTCTTTCGGCTCAGTAATCTGCATACCATGGTTGAGTAGCTTAACCATCTCCAATACATTCCTGGTTAACTTTGCGTTTGCCATCGCGATGGGTAATGCTTTTTGCGACAAGTCTTCAAATTGTTCCTCTACCTGTTCCATTCCTTTGAAACTTGAGACAGAAAGGGCTATAACAAGAGCAATGATAGTTAAAAATGTTGCACTGACAGCCTGAATCAGTGAAAGTGATGTGCGTGAGCGTTTTCGCTTTGCCATAATCAATTTTTATTCTTTCTTAAGGTTGAATCGGTTCTGCAGTGATTCCGTCACATTTGTGAGACAAAACCGTGATTTGCAGCCCATACTATGGATTGGTTATGACACTAATATTTCAGTTGTGAGTCATAGAGATGACAGGTGGTGATTTGCGTCGAGTATATTTTCCTTTGATAGTCAGTGTGCTACTAAGCGCCTGCTCTTCTGGGCCTGAGCCTAGTGAGCAAGCACAGGTGACAACACCTACAAATCAGCTATTGTCGGACAACCCAGACTTGTTCGACTTTTACACAGAGTGGCACGGCACGCCTTATCGCTTAGGCGGGACACAGAAATCTGGAATTGATTGCTCAGCATTTGTACAAAAAGCGTTTGTTGAGGCTTATCAGCTCTCGTTACCAAGGACAACGAGGCAGCAATCAAAGCAAGGTGTGGAGTTAAGTTGGACGGATGCCAAGCAAGGGGATCTAGTGTTTTTTAAAACAAGACGTACAACTTATCATGTCGGAATTTACTTGGGTAACAAGCAGTTCATGCATGCATCGACGTCTAGAGGTGTGATTATTTCAAGAATCGACAACCCATACTGGGCATCTAAGTTTTGGCAAATAAGAAGAGTTACAATGTAACTCTTCTCACTCTTTAACCGGACATTGCTGTAAGTTAAAACAATATCAGTCGTAAGTCGCAACAGCATTATCGAACAGATTTTTGACCAGAGCGATGTATTCATCAAGGAACGTGATCTGTTCATTGGTCGCTTTTTTATGCCATACCCCAGCCAATATCTCACCAAGATCTTCAACAACTGCATCAGCCTCTTTCAACAATTTGAAGCGTACGCTCGAGTGAAGTTCTGGATTTTGCTCAAAAATCGCCATGATGTTTGAAGCCACCATATCGGTGACAACATCTTCGATGCTTTCGGATCCAGTGTCGCCAATTTCGGTCGTAAAAATATCTAGATTTAGAGACAAGTGCTCGATAAGAGCGAGATATCCATCGGTTTCTAAAACCACTGTTTTTCTCCGTTTATTGCAAGCCTTCGAAGCTGAAAGCAGAATAGTTTCAATAGTAAGACATGCCGAGAAAATTTCATTAACTTATTTCATATTAACAAACATTCACGAACCAACTGGATGATTTTCAAACAATTGAGCTTTGCTTCACTGAATTCGGATACAGGGTTTCTTCAAACCTTTTTATATTTCAGCCATTTTCATGCAAACAGGTTTGGTTACGACCATTTTCTTTTGCACGATACAGCGCAGCATCGGCACTCTTTAACCATTGAGTGTGAGTTTCAAAATAAGGCTTATACTCGCAAACACCAATACTTATCGTGTAATTAATCAAAAAATCTTCCACTTTCACGATCTCTTGCTCAATTCTTTTGCGCAAACGCTCTGCGAAATAGCAAGCTTGCTCCTGGTTTGTGTGAGGAAGTAGTACCGTAAACTCTTCACCACCAAAACGACCGCAGATATCACTGCTCCTTGCTGTTTTTCTCAACAATGCAGAGGTTCGACGAATGACTTCGTCCCCTGTCGGGTGACCATAAGTATCATTCACCTTCTTAAAGTGGTCGATATCGAATATTACTAATGAGCATGGTCCGTCGATAACTTTTAAGTGAGCAAACTCATCTTTCAATGATTGCTCCCAATAAGCGCGATTAAATAAACCTGTTAAACCATCTTTGCGACTGATTTCCGACAAATGTTGATTTGTTTCTTTCAAATGAATGCGATTTCTCGCAGTTTCAGAAACATCATTGACTTGAATCGCTATGTGGCTGACCTCTCCTGAGAGCCCAATTAACGGCGTGATCACGATATCTTGATACATAAAATCACTGCTGTTTGAAACCGGAGAAAAATTGTTGAACTTAAAAAGGTACGGTCGGTTTTCCCAGCTAGAAAAAGAACGAGTTTCCAGATCGGCGGCTGCTTTTATCTTGGTTTCTAGCCAAGTTCTTGGCAGCTCTTCAAAATGCTCAAATAAACATTCACCAAGAATTTCTTGTGATAGAACGCCACTGTATGACTGCATAAAACTGTTCCACACACATACTTTATACTCTTGATCCAAAACAATAAGCCCTGAATCCATCGTATCGAGAATTTGTGTGACCCAATGAAAGTCTGCTATGTCCAGCGTGATATCGGACATTAGATTAGCTCCATGATTTCATAGATAATTTCTACGGATGGCTTATCAATTAAAAACAGTACCTCGCACTCGAAATCGAGCGCTTCTGCCATGTAGGTGTATTCGATAGTAAAGAGCTCACCCAACTCGCCTTGCTCTTCACAATAAGGTGTTAAGGTATCCACAATGCCTGGCTGACGAAGTGAGAACTGCTTGTCGAGTTGATCGCCTAACGACGTGAGAAATGACGAAACCAGTAGGTTAGAGATATTCAAGATGATTTCATTATGAGGCGTAAACTCAAGGAGGTAACCTAATTTTTCCCCAATCTGATTGATATCCCTACCACGTAAGCACACCAGTGCCTCCCCGTGAATACCGCCACCGACAAACCTCTGCGCTACCGCAACGGAACTGTCACGCCCAACCACATCAACCAGTGTCATATGAAGCTCGCCGTAGGACAAAGGTCCAACATGAGGAACAGGAAGTTGGATGAATTCATGTAAATGGTCAGCCATAATCGCAGCCCCTTTACCAAGGGCAATGTTCGCAATTTCACGGAATTTGGCTAGTAAGGAAAGCTCTTCGCAACCCTGGTTTTTAGAATCAACCGAATGACTAGGTTTGAACGCATAATGCAGCCCTAATTGTTCGTATAGTGGGAGCACCTGCTCTTCTGTCAGAGGCTTAGCGATAAAAGCTTGAGCACCAAGATCGAGACAGCGCTGTTTTGCCTCTTGTTGAACATCTCCAGAAATAATGACGATTTTGGTCGGGTACTGACTAACAGGTAATGATTCGAGGACCTCAAAACCATCCATTATGGGCATCGTTAAATCGAGAAACAAAATATCGATATTTTGCTCAGCAAGAATATTAAGCGCCTCATAACCATCTTGCGCTTCAATAAGATGCAATGATGTATCTTGTACGATAGAACGCGCAATAAGCTTTCTTGCAACAGCTGAGTCATCACATATCAGTATTTTCATGCCACCAATGGAACTAACGTCAAAAAAATCATAATACCTGTTGTAAACGTTCATCTCCATATGCTAAGCCAACAAATCAGAGGCTTATAAGCGATTTGATTCACATTTATACAAATTGACTACACTAAGAGGAAGGTTTCTTTACTAAGTATGCTCAACATAGCGCCAACTCCCTGCTATTTATCCTAAACTATTGGTGGTCAAATAGATTCGCGAGGTTTTGTATGTGGCAAGCAATATCGCAACAGCTTTCTGATACTTTATTGTTCGATTACCAGATCACGGAAAAAGTAAGGCTGTCTGGTGGGGATATCAGTGAAAGCTACATGATCAATGATGGCGAGCAACGTTATTTTGTGAAAATTAACGATCGCGAGTTTTTGTCTAAATTTGAGGTAGAAGCTGAAAGCCTGCATCTTTTGCGTGAAACATCCACCCTATTTGTACCTGAGGTGGTATTGGTTGGTAAAACCAAAAATGCCTCATTCCTAATTCTTAACTACCTTCCAACGAAACCATTAGAAGATGGTCCCAACAGCTTTAAATTTGGGCAGCAATTAGCTCACCTACACCAGTGGGGCGAGCAGAAAGAGTTTGGTTTTGATACCGACAACTATCTCGGTTCGACTCTACAGCCCAACAAATGGCACAAGAAATGGTGTGTATTCTTTGCTGAGCAACGCATAGGATGGCAATTACAGCTCCTTAAAGAAAAAGGCGTCACCTTGGTTGATATCGATGACTTTATCGACGTCGTAAAACAGCGGCTAGCAAACCATGCTCCGGAACCTTCTTTGTTGCATGGCGATTTATGGAATGGAAATGCGGCACTCACTGCATTCGGTCCTATCTGTTACGATCCTGCATGCTATTGGGGGGACAGGGAGTGTGATATTGCGATGACAGAGCTTTTTGGTGGATTTCAACCAGAATTTTATCAAGGCTACGAATCGGTTATACCACTTTCTTCAAGCTATGAAGAGCGTAAAGATATCTATAACCTTTACCATGTTCTCAACCATTGTAATTTGTTTGGCGGCCATTACTTGGAACAGGCTCAACTGGTTATTAATAAAATCATTTCTTATTAATTTGGAAGCCACTGCATATTTCAAGATGTAAAATCTCGAGGCACATCACTACAGAAAATCACCCTAAGCTCAAGGTTGAGTTTGGGGTCAAGTTTTGTACTTATTTCGACTCAATTAGCAACAACTCGACCTAATATCAAAGGAGACTTAACTTTGGATTGTGCCTATTTTCCTTGTAGGCAAAGTAAGTAAAGGGCTGTACTTCCTTGATGAATAGTGTGTTTAAAAGCCCTGCGAGATTAGGAGTTGTTGTATGAAAAATTATACCGAAAGGTATGTAAAGTGCCCGCATTGCGGACATTCTATCAGCATTACATTAGATGCAAGTAATGGTGACCAAGAATTTTATGATGATTGCCCAGCTTGTTGCCACGCTATCCACCTAAATATGCGAGTGGATGAGCTACAAGACAAGGTCGAACTATTTATCGATGACAATTACGAATAGCAGCTCGAGCATGTGAACATCAGAAATATAAAAACGCTTAAATGAAAAAGGAGCACTCGGCTCCTTTTTCTCATTCTAAAGCTGTTTTGCTGCAAGAACGCGCTCAACAGTATCAACAATTGCTTGAGTCTGAGGATCAAACTCAATATTAACACGCTCCCCTACTTGTCTCACTCCGAAAAGCGTTCGCTGCAAGGTTTCTGGAATTAGGTGTACCGAAAAACGACACGCTTCAACTTCACCAATAGTTAGCGAGCAGCCATCTAAACCAATGTAACCTTTCGCTAATACATATTTCATTGATTCTTGCGGCAGTTGGAACCAAATCGTGCGGTTATTGGGCGTATCGATGATATCGACAATATCTGCCGTTAAACTAATATGACCAGACATGCTATGCCCGCCTATTTCGTCACCAAACTTAGCCGCGCGCTCAATGTTTACGCTATCCCCTTCCACCAGCCGACCTAAATTAGTAAGAGCCAATGTCGCTTGCATTAAATCAAAACTGATAAGGTTGCCTTCGATCTTAGTCACAGTTAGACAACATCCGTTGTGTGCAACGGATGCACCAATTTCTAACCCTTTACAAAGTTCATCGCTTAACTCGACAACGTGCGTTTGAAAGCGTTCTTTTTTATCAATTTTAACGACCTTCGCCGTACCCTGAACTATTCCTGTAAACATTTCTTTTTACCTATTGATTTAATACCAACTGTAGTCGAAGACTAAGCCCTAAACACTGCGCTACAGGTCGGAAATAAAGACCGCAGACGATAAAGCCATGGCTTAATGAACACTGGTTTGTTCTCATGCATGCTTCAACATTACCATGATTCGCTGCTGTTCTCAGTAAAAGCGTATCCTTAGCGTGGAGAGCGTCCAGTCAGTGTTATCGACTATTCGCTACCTAGCTATGGAATATGAACATACAATTGTTTATCATTTGCGCGGAGTTTCTCCGAGGCATTTTTTCACCTTATCGTGACTAAAATCAACCATCAGATCCGTTCACCACATCTTTTGCCCTCGAGTACTCTCATTCTTTCAACTTATTGTTCCGCTCTGGAGTATTTTTCGTGCATCGCTATAAAGAAGAAGCATCAAGTCTTATCAAATTGGCGACCCCGGTATTGATCGCATCTGTCGCTCAAACTGGTATGGGGTTTGTTGATACCGTAATGGCTGGCGGCGTTAGCGCCACCGACATGGCTGCGGTTTCTGTCGCTTCAAGTATTTGGCTACCATCCATTTTGTTTGGGGTGGGTTTATTAATGGCATTGGTCCCTGTTGTCGCACAGTTAAATGGCTCTGGTCGTCGAGTGAAAATCCCGTTTGAAATTCAGCAAGGCGTCGTTTTGGCATTGCTGATCAGTGTGCCGATAATTGCAGTCCTGCTTCAAACCCAGTTTATTCTCGGGCTGATGGATGTTGAAGCACTGATGGCTGAAAAAACGGTGGGATACATTCATGCCGTTATATTAGCAGTACCCGCTTTTTTACTTTTCCAAACGCTTAGAAGCTTTACGGATGGTATGTCATTGACGAAACCGGCAATGGTTATTGGCTTTATCGGTTTGCTGCTCAACATTCCTCTAAACTGGATTTTCGTGTACGGCAAGTTTGGTGCACCTGAATTAGGCGGTGTTGGCTGTGGTGTCGCAACCACGATTGTTTACTGGGTCATGTTTGCCATGCTATTGCTGTATGTGATGACATCAGAGCGATTGAAAAGCATCAACCTATTTGGAGAATGGCATCGCCCACAATGGAAAGCGCAAGTTCGTCTATTCAAGCTCGGCTTTCCTGTTGCAGCAGCGCTGTTTTTTGAAGTGACACTGTTTGCTGTTGTTGCACTGCTCGTTTCACCACTGGGTCCTATCATTGTGGCAGCGCATCAAGTCGCGATTAACTTCTCCTCGTTGGTATTTATGCTACCAATGAGTATTGGTGCAGCAGTAAGCATTCGTGTCGGCCATCGACTTGGTGAAGAAAACGTAGATGGCGCGCGCGTAGCGTCACGAGTCGGCATTATGGTTGGTCTAGCTTTGTCCGTTCTCACAGCGATTTTAACCGTCTTGTCTCGTGAGTGGATCGCCGAGCTTTACACTAGCAACCCAGAGGTAATCACTCTAGCGATGCACCTGCTCGTGTTTGCCGCTGTTTATCAATGTACGGATGCGGTTCAAGTGATCGCAGCTGGTGCATTACGCGGCTATAAAGACATGCGAGCTATCTTCAACCGTACTTTTATTGCTTATTGGATTCTTGGGCTGCCAATTGGTTACGTCCTTGGCCGTACAGACTGGATTGTCGAGCCAATGGGAGCACAAGGCTTCTGGCTTGGTTTTATCATCGGCCTATCTTCAGCGGCCTTTATGTTAGGCGTCAGAATGCGTTGGATGCATCGCCAAGAGCCAGAAGTGCAATTGAACTTTTCAGTTCAATAAAAAGTAAAAAAAGCCAGCATCCGCTGGCTTTTTTGATCGAATAATCACACGGTTGAGTATACTTATAACAAGATTACAAAGCGGTTGATTTTGCTCTCTAGACAACGGATACGAAGTTAGAAAAAAGGATATTTGTGCGGTCTATTTTATTGTTCTTAATCTTGATTCTTAATGGTTGTGATAACTGGTTCAATCCAGAGAACGCCATGTTTGATAAGTATCATCAACGTGTAGCCAATGTATTGGACGTTCCTGCTATTCCAATAACACTACAGTCTACGGTAACGATTCCTGCGAAACGCGTTTTGTTCGAGCCATTGCCAAGGCTATCTATTGGCCTGCTAGAGAGCTATCAATTACGACAGTGCGGACTCTTTAATTTACTTGCCGAGAAAAACTCACAACTTGGCAAGGTGCAGGATGCCTTTCATGATTTTGATTATCAAACTGCCCTTTTAAGAGTCATGAATCGATGTTTATCCGAATTTCCACTTAGCGATGAAGAACGCGCGACATTGGCAGAGCTTTACGCAACCAAGTGGCAACATTTAGACATTCATCTCGACAACTTACTACTCGTAAGTGACGCCATGCAAAAGCAACTAACTGCCTCTGATTGGCTATCTCAAAATACGACGAATGATATTGCACGCATTAACGATGTCTATCGTATTTTCAGCGAAATGTATGATTTACCCCACCGCGCCGTCTCACGTCTACCCGATGTAGAAGTTACGCAATATCAAGAAGAGTTAGAGAAATCTCGTTTACTCGGACGACTTTACTATTCAATGGTAAATACATCCCTTTGGTTAAAAGCGACAACTCAGCTACTTGAGCAGAACCAGAGCAATGTATTGTGCGGGCCGAACAGAGACACCACTCAGTTCCGCTACTTAAGAAATGTCTTTCAATCCATTTACGTTGAAGAAGTGCAACCTTATTTGGCTTATTTAGACAGTACCTATCAACAACTTAATGATGGTGCCACTTTGGTGGAGAACCGTATGCAACTCCATGGTCACCAGTATGGCATAATTGAGGCACATAGGACATTTAGGCAAGAAACCCTAAACCACGTTCAGTTTTGGCAGGGTCTCTTCAAACGATGTGGCGTAACCGTTGGCAACTAGTAAGTGCAGAGCGTTCTATTCCTTCAACCTTTCACGCAAGAATCGAGCAAAACGCGGTTTACCAGTATGTGTAAAACCGTTATATCTAAATGTAATGGTTGAACCAATTTTCGGAGGCTGGCGACGCACTTCATCGGTAAATCCGCTACCGATGTAAAACTCAATGCCATTTGGTAAGCGAACTAACATTGCTCCCATCATACCTAATAAGCGCCCTGTTCCTGGCTTATAACCCACAACTAACGCTTCATCATCTGCGTATCGTTTTAGTTTAAGCAAATCACTACCGCGTCCAGCCTGATAGCGGCTTGATACCTTCCGCAACATCACCCCTTCACCGTCGGATATTGAAATTTTATCCAACTGTGTAAACAGATGAGCTTCATTTTGAATCGCTCGGTGCTCGACATATTTGATATGAGGCTGGTCGACTTCAAGCACTAAATCTTTGATGTTGTAATAACGCTTCCGATAATCACCAGCGGAATATGGCATATCAAAGATCATAAAGTCGATGTGTCGCCAAGCAGACTCTACAGGAGTTTTATCTAATACCGTTTGCTGAACAAGATGGAAGTTACCTCTCCCAGCCCAAAGTTCACCGTCCAACGGATAATCAGGCAAAGGTCCTGTAAACCAGTCTGGGGCGTAGATTCGATTACCATTTCTCGTCACGAGATGTTGCCCAGTCCAATAAGCGCGAACACCATCAAGTTTTTCGCTATACCAATATTCAGACACATCAATGCCATCCTGATAGCTTTGTGCAAGAGAAACTGGTGGTGCGAGAGACGTATCCGCTTGAGGCTGTGAAGACGCTGCCATAACAGCCAGCGCAATTAATGTCATTTTTAATGGCATAAGAAGACCTTGTACAAAAAATCGCCTTTATTGAAACGTAAGTCCTCTCGATGACCTATTTATTACTAGTTATTCTTCGACTCATAACAATCAACATTAGTAATAATTTGCAAAGATAATCATAAACTTTAGACAGGTTTTGCATTTAGTCGTTACACATTATTCTCGTATGGCGGATGGTTCGTCAATCGAGTTGGAATCTAATCATGACGTGCCTCCCCCGGTCTAACGACTTCTTTCGGCTCAAAACCTCTTATAAGCAAACCATTTCTCTGTGCGTTTTTGATTCTCAATTTGAGAATCAGTCCTTTCTCAAATTGAACAATATCATTAACAATATTTAACTATTTGATTTTTAATTAATTTCAAATTGGCACGTTACCTGCTCTATATCCAATTAGAAAAACAAACGGAGACAGAGTCATGGAATTACGCAAACTAGAAATCAATCAAGACAAGTTAGCCATTGAGTTTTTTGGTGACTTAGACGCAAGTGGCTGTCGACAAGCACAACATCACATTGACGAAGTAATTCACAACAATCATCACAAAGAAGTCGAAATTAACCTACAGCACGTCCAATTTCTTGATTCTTCAGGGATTGGTGCCATTGTTTACTTATATAAGCGTCTAGTTGAACGTGAAAGAAGCATGAGTATTGAAAACGTATCAGGCCAACCTTTAGAAATCATGAGCTTGCTTCGTATCAACCATGCCATTCCCGTTAACTCAAAAGGACACTAAAAATACCGGTTTAAACGGAGGTTGGCATGGTAAATCTTTTACGACGATATGCAGTAAGCGGTCTTGTTGTCGGCATGTTTGGTTGTTCGTCGTTTGACTACCCAGAACACGGGAAAGGTGGCTTGGCGGAAAGCTATCAAGATATCTCGATCGAGAATTATCAGTTTTCCCCAGTGATGCCTGACGAGCCTTTAGGTCCAGAACATGGGTTAAGGTTTGATTGGCAACTGACCAAGTTACATCTAGACGCACTAATCCAAGAGGGCGCGCGCTGGTGTTTTCCTGCGGCAGTTGTTCAGGCCCTTGAAAAACAAAATAGAATTGCGCGCGAGTTAGAAGGTGGGCTTTTACTCGACGCTGCTAACGACCTTGTGATTCAGCGTCGACGCTTAAACCAGCTCGAACAACAACTCGACTACGTACTGAGCCAAACCACTTGCACACCGCCCGATGATATTGAAGCTCTACGTAGCGACCTAAACATAGTCTCGGATATCTATGCACTACTTAATATCGACAACCAGTTTGCTGTCGATTCAGCAGAAATCAACCCGAAGTACATGGGACATTTGGCAGAAGCAGCCTACATTTTACGTGACCACCCCAACCTATCTCTTGTAGTAACGGGGCATGCGGATGCAACTGGAACACCCGATTACAACCAGAAACTTGCTCAAGCGCGTGCGGAACAAGTAAAGCGTTACCTAACCGTATTTGGTATCACTTCAGAGAGAGTCACTACCAAATCTGTCGGAGATAACCTGCCACTCTATGAAGGTGAAACATCCGCCGTGCGTTTAACTAATCGTCGAGTAAGCATCGAGGTTATTAGCCCTAATTCAGATAGCGATAGCTCAATAAACCGCAACCCAACGGCAGGAGGCGCGCTATGAACACGATGAAACCATTTATCCTCTTAATGTTGTTGTGTCTGGTCGCGTGGGTACCTTCTTCCATAGCGGATGAGAGCAATACTGTTAAGGTCGGTGATTTAATACAGATTAACTTACCTGGAGAGGCGTCGTTAAACCAAGGGTTTCAGGTTGATCGTCGTGGACGAATTAATTTACCAGAAGTCGGCCCTGTATTAGTGGCCGGCTACAATGAAAAACAACTCCAAGACGTGATTATCGACAGGCTAAAGACCGTGTATCGTGACGTTAACAACGCTCGAGTTTTTATTAAACAGCAACAGTTGTTAGTGTCCGTTCAAGGCTACGTGGTCAAACCCGGTGAATATACCTTACCTTCTGGGTCCAACATTCAAATGTTTGTGTACGAAGCTGGCGGCCTGCGCGCTGGGGCTCAGCTTGGTAAAATGATCGTGAAACGTGGAAATAAAAACATTGAATTTGACTACAAACGCTTCCTTGATACGGGTGACAATAGCCAACTGCCAAAACTAGAATCACTGGATGTCTTATTTGTCCCCGCTTCCCCACTCGTAGGGAATATTGAGCAAGAGTTTGATGCAGCAAAACTCGCGAATTCAGGTGACAGCGCAGATTCCGCTCGTGCAATCAAAGTCTTTGGTGAAGTCAACGCACCTGGCTCGTTCTCATACAAGCCAAACACCACGCTAGTTGATGTCGTAATGCGAGCTGGCGGCGTGACACGATATGCCAGTGTTGAGCAAATTCGCGTGATAACAAACAATAACCCAACCATGTTTAACCTGAAAAAGTACCTTGATACTGGAGACCAAAGCCTACTGCCAGAGATCCTGCCAGGTGCCACCATCTTTGTCCCAAAACAGGAAGAAGAAATCAAAGCAGGTGCAAATGTGGTTTACGTGATGGGTGAAGTCGCCCATCCTGGGGCATACGAAGGCAAGCAAGGCGCTAGCTTCATGGATATCCTCGCCAACGCTGGCGGGCCCACTCGCTACGCAGAATCTCGCCAAATTCGCGTTATAAAAGCCGATGGCAAAGTCATCAAATTCGATCTTACCGCGCATACAGAAGGACTATCTTCAGCCAGACCACCAAATGTTGGACCAGGAGACGCGATTTTCGTACCGGAGAAAACCGATTTCAATGAGAAGTCTTGGTTAAAAGTAGCACCTAGTCGAGCGGTCGCAGTGATGGGAGAAGTTGTTCGCCCTGGACGCATCGAGTGGTCAGACGAAATGGATTTGATTGATCTGCTTGCACACGTTGGAGGCCCAACTCGACGAGCTGATACCACCAAAATTGAAGTCGCCAATAACGGTCAAATGACACAATTTGACTTAGACCAATACATTCTGGATGGCTCACCAACATCAAGCCTACCTCAAGTTTCCGCTGGTACAGTCGTAAGGGTACATGCATTGCCTGACGACCCATCCGATAATAAATCGCAATGGGTAAGCCAAAGCTCTGACGCATCGATATACGTTTTCGGGCAAATCAATGCACCTGGGCGCTATCGTTTCACCGAAGATATGCATTTTCTGGATATTTTGTCTGCCGCCGATGGACCGACAATGGATGCAGATATTCACAACATTCGTGTCACACACCGAGGCCTAGGTTATGCCAAAGTGAGTAAATTGAATTTATCGATGTACTTTGAAACAGGCGATGAGTCAATTCTGCCCCACGTTCGTCCTGGTGATACCATTTACATTCCAGAAAAAAACAAAAACTGGTTAGATCGTTCAAAAGAATCCACGGTACGCGTATTAGGTGAAGTAAGAGACCCAGGGCGGTACGTATTCAATGACAACATGACTGTGCTTGATCTCTTAGCGGAAGCAGGAGGACCAACTGATAATGCCTACCTTGAAAAGATCAGTGTGGTCAATATGTCTTGCTGCCAGGGCCAAGCCCGAACATTTGATTTGGTGAACTTTAGTAAAACAGCCAACATTTATGAGCTGCCAGTCATTCGCGCAGGCGACACGATTTACATTCCCCATAAAGACGAAAGCTTTGTTGAAAAAGCTAGGGCCGGATTAAGAGATATTTTACAAATCACCACAACCATCGTGTTAATAGGAGCGTTGTAATGACTATTCCTGCAACTCACGCTGAGATTGAACAAATTTATCTTCAGAGTGAACAGAAAGGCCACAAAACGATTTGTGTTGTGGGTTGTAAATCTGAAGATGGTGTCACTTCCGTGGCGTCATCTCTTGCAGAGCGCTTGGTTTTAGCAGGCCACAATACTTTGTATGTAGACCTTAACTTATTCAAACCCGCTTATCACACTGTTCACGAATTTGATGATGACGAGAAGGTTGGCCATTTGATCACACGAGAGAATACACATCAAACTTTAGTCGGCCTCCCTGCTCCATCTCTCGCCAGCACTCAGTTAGCGTACCGAGACCCAACAATGCTGAAACGAAACATTGCACAATGGTTAACGCAGTACGAGCGCGTCGTGATAGATACATCACCACTTCTCAGTGTCAACCGAAGCAATATTGCGCCTCAAGTGATTGCTGGCGTATGTGATGCTACTTTGTTAGTAGCGCATTATGGTTCTACGACTGCAACCCAGCTCGAGCAAGCCAAAAAGATACTCGATGCTAGCGATGCGAACTTGATTGGTTCTGTACTGAACATGAAGCACACTCCAAGCCTGAAAGATGAGTTAATCCGCCAAGTTTCCAAGCTGCGTTTCTTACCAAAAAAGTGGAAAGAAAAACTGTCTCAGCAAATTAAAAAAAGCGAACTGTTTATGTTATAGGGAGCGCTATTATGACGATAAATAATACATTGACTATCGAGCAAGAATTAGTGGATGAGCATATTCTTCAGCAAATGATCAAAGATACGTGCGCCGAAATCATCCCTACCTTGATTGATCACTATGTCGAAGAGTCACGCGATCGCATGGAGAAAATAGAGCAAGCATTAAGCACAAAAGACCTTCAAACATTAGAGTTCGAGGTTCACACACTGGGCAGTTCTGCTCTCGCTTTAGGCAATCGAACGCTTTCAAGACAAGCAAGAATGATTGAGAAGTACTGTGTCGAAGGAAAAATACCAAAAGCATTGGAGCTTTGTGAAACACTTCCGCAACTCGCCAATGAATCGTTTGATGCGTTAGAAAAGCGAAAAGCTCAAGGGTTTGAGTAGTATCAGTGTCTTACTCCCTAGCGAAGCATCGCGTTTGATAAAGCGCGATGCCGACACCATCTCAGAAATTTAGGCTCCAAATTCAATCACCCTCGCCAAGCCACACACCTTGAAATTATTTGGGCATAACTTAATCAATTAAAAAGTATGGATTTTTCGCAAATTTCCTACCTTGTGCTAATACTTAAATAACGCTTTTCTCAAATTGAGAATTTTCAGCACTAGAGAGCTATAAACCACTCATAATGCCAAATAGTAGTGCTGACAAAAATCATAAAAAATGAAACAAACTACGTTGGGATGGGACTATGAGACCAAGGGTGTTACTGGTAGAGGACTCTACTTCACTAGCCATACTTTATAAGCAGTATGTGAAAGACGAACCTTATGACATTTTTCATGTCGAGACAGGTCGCGAAGCGATTCAATTTATTGAAAGAAGCAAACCTCAGCTCATCATTCTCGATTTGAAACTGCCCGACATGTCTGGCGAAGACGTGTTGGATTGGATCAACCAGAATGACATTCCTACGTCCGTTATTATTGCTACGGCACACGGCAGCGTCAACTTAGCCGTTAATCTAATTCAAAAAGGTGCGGAAGATTTCTTAGAAAAGCCCATAAACGCTGATCGCCTAAAAACATCAGTCGCATTGCACCTCAAACGCGCCAAATTGGAAGATTTGGTGGAAAATATTCAGTCCAAGTTTGATCGCCACAACTATCACGGATTCATCGGTTCAAGCCTCCCGATGCAGGCGGTATACAAGACCATTGATGCTGTTGCGCCAACTTCTGCCAGTGTGTTTATTGTGGGAGAAAGCGGCACAGGTAAAGAAGTTTGTGCTGAAGCCGTCCACCGCCAGAGCGACCGTAAAGACAAGCCTTTTATTGCAATTAACTGTGGGGCTATTCCACGAGATTTGATGGAAAGTGAGATTTTTGGTCACGTTAAAGGGGCCTTTACTGGAGCAACAACAGATCGAAAAGGTGCGGCGATGCTGGCACATGGTGGTACGCTTTTTCTTGATGAGCTTTGTGAAATGGAACTTGAGATGCAAAAGAAGTTGCTCCGTTTTCTACAAACGGGCACTTACACCCCTCTTGGTGGCACTCGAGAAATGAAAGTAGATGTGAGAATCATTTGTGCCACTAACCGAGATCCATTAACAGAAGTAGAAGAAGGTCGTTTTCGTGAAGACTTATACTACCGTGTGCACGTTATACCTATCGATATGCCCCCATTACGTGAACGAGGAAGTGACATCGTCACGCTTGCCAAGCACTTCTTGACCACTTACGCCAAACAGGACAAAAAGAAATTCTCAACAATCGACAGCGAAGCTCAACATATCATCAAGCATTACGAATGGCCGGGTAATGTAAGGCAACTACAAAACATCATACGTAACATTGTGGTGCTTAATAACGACGAAAAAGTCACGGTGAGCCACCTACCCGCTCAACTTACTAAAAAGTCTAAAGTGACGAAAACAACGACGCCTGCGCATGTTGCTCAAGAGTCAGCAAACATTGCACCAATCACACCACCACCTGTTTATACTGAGGAACCTTCACCTTCTGCGGTCGAACCGTCGATTACCGCAGCGGAGCTGCCTGGTACACCGTCCTCTGCTGCTACCTCACCGTACTTTAACGCTGATGGAACCATTCGTCCTATGTGGCAAGTAGAGCGTGAAGCAATTCAAAACGCAATCGCGTACTGTGATGGCAACGTCCTCAACGCCGCTGTCATGCTGGAGTTAAGCCCATCTACGGTTTACCGAAAAAAACAAGCGTGGGAAGCGGATGAAATTAATCTCGAACAATCTTGATAAACCTGCCATTGGTGAAATTTGGATCTTGCTTGATAGCCGTCTATTCGGCGGCATTGAAAGTCACGTTATCGAGCTAGCTCGGGGATTAATCGCCTTTGGAAACAAAGCTCGAGTTGTGCTAACCACTGAGTATTCGCCAGCCGCTCAGATTGTACAGAAGGCAAAAGAAGCCGCGATCCCTGTGAGTTACTTAAACTATTTGTCTGGCGAGCCCAATAAAGCTTTAAAAATTAAGCACCTAACAAGCGCCGTCGCCAATCACCAACCCTCAGTGGTTCACTCCCATGGTTATAAAGCGTCGATTTTATCGCGCTGCGCCAAACTGCTCACCCGAACGTTTCCTCGTTTGATTTCAACTTATCATGCTGGTGAATCGTCCTCAGGGAAGCTATGGCTATACGATTGGCTTGATAGAAGCTCAGGCAGCCTATCTGACCATTGCTTTGCTGTCAGTCCAAGTATTCAGCGCAAAGTTTTTTGTTCTTCAGAACTGCTGAATAACTTTGTTTCGATTCCCAACAGTCAACTCAACTATCAGGAAATCGCTTTTGTCGGCCGATTGAGTCAGGAAAAAGGCGCCGATCAATTTATTGAGGTAGCGAGGGTCTGTCCAACATTACAGTTTAGTGTGTACGGTGATGGCCCA
Source organism: Vibrio sp. YT-19(2023) (assembly GCF_033337395.1). NCBI lineage: Bacteria > Pseudomonadati > Pseudomonadota > Gammaproteobacteria > Vibrionales > Vibrionaceae > Vibrio > Vibrio sp. YT-19(2023). The sequence goes on from NZ_JAWOQN010000003.1 coordinate 146,128, forward strand.
GAAAAAGAGTCGCTTAATCAAACTGCCCCTTCAAATGTGACTTTCTTCGGCCATCAAACCGATATGGAAGGTGTTTGGGAAAATATCAGCGTACTTATTATCTCTTCTCGTTATGAGGGTCTTCCAATGGCGGCGCTTGAAGCCATGTCGAGAGGCATTGCCGTGATGAGCTTACGTGTAGGTCGTCTTCCAGATATTATCCAAACGGGTAAAAATGGTTTTATCGTCGAAGACATTCCCTCTCTTGCTAAATGTCTTCATGACTGGATGTCGATTGGTGAAGCGCAACAATCACTCATTCGCCATAATGCTCGACAAACCATCATTGATGATTTCTCAGCGCAAAGTGTGATTCCCGTATTGCTACAAAAATATCAAATTGAAACGGATCACTAATCCATATTGGTTCTCAATATGAGAATGATGAGTTCCAAACATAAATATCATATAAGATTCAATCACATAAACTAATGGCATATTTTGGCATCTCTATTGCAGCTCAGCAGTTAACGCAGATTAATGATGAGACAGAGGTGACTTATGACTACGCCAAAACGCATTCTATATGTTCATTATGGTGATAATTGGATTCGCGGCAGTGAAGTGGTGCTTCTGGATCTCATTTCAGGAATCGACCGCAATAAGTTTGAGCCATTCGTATGGTCAAACTGCCAACCATTAATCTATAAGTGCCAATCGCTCGGAATTGAAGCGGAACATTCAGCCTTCAATTTGGTGGGTGGTTGGAGCGCTCCACGCTGGGATATTAGCGGGTGGAATAGCCTTATCAAACAAGGCTCAGATTTGATCGAAAAGCACAGCATCGACTTGGTACACGTCAATAGCGGCGGCCCTTGTCAATGGATGTGTTTGGCTGCTCGCATGAATCATATACCACTTGTCACGCAACTTCATTGCCATTATACATTGCGCGATCGCTTCTCTCTCGGACTTCACCTCTCTCCAAAATTGATTTGCGTTAGCAAAGATGTTGGACGCGAAATTATTCAGGACGGCTACCCACAAAACCAACTTCATGTCGTACACAACGGCGTGTCACTTCAAGGCGTGGATACACCCATCGACATTAAAGATCGCCTCGGAATCCCATCACAGGCCTTTACCTTTCTGTCGGTGGGTTCGCTGATTAAGCGCAAAGGGTTCGACCGCCTTATTCGCGCAATGCGCATGCACAACTACCATCACAACAACCCTCACCTTGTTATTGTTGGTGACGGCGAAGAAAGAGAAGCATTGCAACAGCTTGCATCGGATCTTGGTATCCAAGAACGAGTGCACTTTGTCGGAGAACAACACAATGCCGGAGCGTGGATGTGTGGTAATGCAGACGCTTTTATTAGCGGCGCCTATGAAGAGGCCTTTGGTCTCGTGCTCGGGGAAGCGGCTTTAGCTCAACTGCCTATCGTGGCTCCTAAAACAGGAGGCATTCCTGAGTTGTTCGAGCATAATCACTCTGCATTGCTGTACCAGAACAGTGGAATGGCGAGCCTGTTAAACGCGATTCAACAAGTCATGCAAGACGCGGCATTAAGAAACAAGCTGGCGGAAAACGCGTACCTACATGCTAGCCAGCACTTAACGACGACTGCATCTATCAACGCTATTGAACGGATTTACGAAGGTGAACTTAATAACAACGCCATTACACCAATGCCAATGACTCACTGCATGAAGCCTCTTTCACGCTGGTTGAGCATCAATTGAGGAGCCCGGTCATGAAACGTGTATTGATGTTCGACGCCATCCCAATGCAAGGTGGATCCAAAATCGCGAATGCAGAGCTCCTTAAGCAGTGCGATAAGCTGAACGTGATTGGTTATCTACTCACTACAAATCCAGAGCATTGGGCGTCACTGCTTAGTGATACACCGCGTGTGCAAGTTATAAAAATAAAACCATCACCATTTAACTCGACTCATGGACTGACCTACTGGTTGATGAACGCTTACTACTTTCTCCAACTTCTCTACGCGTGCATGAAGCTGCCAAAAATAGATAGCTTTTTGGGCCTATCTTGCCCAAGTAATGATATGCCTTTGTACTTACTACGATTAATTAGCAAAAAGCCTGTGGTACAGATGGTTCATGGCCCTATTGGACGATCGAGATCTGCTGGCTACTGCTTAGTAAAAGCATCGGCAATTTACTACTTGGCAAACACCCGCGAATCAATGGTAGAAGCATTACAGGCCTACCTCAAAACAGAGAAGCCAGCCACCGAACGCTATTGGTGTGGTTTGAATACATCTACGTTTGTTAATGGATTATCGAAAGATCGCTGGCCAAAACAAGCGAATCCGATTTCAAGCCGCGTTTTCTGGGCAGCTAGCTTACTAAAATGGAAGAACATCGATCTTTTGCTTGATGCTTTAACACTTGATGAGTCGAAAAAGATCAAATCCACCGTGTGTTACATCAAACCTAACGTGGCAGGTGTGGAATATTCAACACCGGACTTCAACACACAAGGTGTTGAATGGCATGAATGTCCAAACAACTTAGATGAATTGCGTTCACAGTGTGGTGTGTTTGTTTCCACCAGTCTCAACGAACCTTTTGGGTTATCTATTTTGGAAGCGCTCGCTGCAGGTATGTGTGTCGTCATTCCACATGATGATAGTTATTGGGACCGCGTGTTAACTCACGGCCGAAATTGTATTAAATACACGCCTAACAATGTGGCTTCGTTACACAACGCAATTCGCCTTTTGAATGAATCGCCGTGGATGAAAGTAACGATGGGTATCGAAGCACTCAATGTTTCTCAACTATACACAGCCGAACGTTGTTATTTGCCAATCGCCCAGCACCTTGCTAGCGAAATTGCTACCAACAATGATTGCACACTCAAGACACCGCGAGACATCAAAGGATATGACCATGTCTAAAGCAATGACCAACATGACGCTATTTGCTATCGCCTTAGTGATCAATAAAAGCATCAGCCTAATCATGCTGCCTGTATTGCCCCACTTTCTCTCACCAGAACAAATGGGCAAGCTTGAGCTTCTAACAACCTTTGGTGTTGTTACGACCTTGTTTGTCAGTTTCGCTTTGCATGAAGCGCTTTATCGATTCGTCGGCGTTGAAAAGGATAAAAATACGCGCACAAGCCTACTAAACCAGCTGTACTCACTTGCTTTACTCATCGCTGGCGTCGTTGCTCTTAGCTTGCTCACTATCATTTTAATCACCCCCATTCCCGCGCCTTTTACGCGAGTCGAATTTGCTATTGTTATGTTTGCCATCGTTCTAGAAGGCAGTATTGCAATCGGCACTGCCTGGTTAAGAACACAAGACGACAAAGCAAGAACACTGCTTAACGTCATGGTCACTACCACCATTTTTCAGGTCATTTTTATCGTCGCGGCGCTGTCTGTTCATCCCCATGTTATTTCTGTTTTGTGGGGGGGCTTGTTGGCTGCTATTACTCAATTTGTTTGGCTGCACATCGTTAACCGTTACAATGTCACCCTTCCTAAGCTGACATTGGCAAAACAATACCTAAACTACTGCCTACCAATGATGATGGCCGGTTTAGTAGCATTTTGTCTCAATGGCGCTGAACGCTGGTTCATTTGTGCCAACACTTCTCTTGCGACGTTAGGGATTTACGCGATAGCGGTAAAATTTGCAGTGGGCATGTGTATTTTAGTGCAGCCATTTGGCATGTGGTGGATGCCACGTCGATTTAACTACTTAGAAGGGCGCAAGAACACTGAAGCAGTGCGCATCACACACTTAGGTATGATTTACATTACAGGTTTGAGTGTAGTGGTTGGCACATTAGCAATGGTGATGATCACCTACTTACTGCCAGAAACCTATCATGAGGCGGTACTATTCAGCTTATTCTTGCTACCTATCGCCATGTTAAAAGAATGGAGTGAGTTGATTAACATCTCCATTTTGTACAAGCGTCGTACTCGCTGGCTACTGGGTATAAATGTCGTCTCTGCGTGCGTTGCGATTGCTTTGCTGTTTGGCTTATCTTCTCTGGGTATTTATGGTGTGTTCATTGCGCTTTATTACGCACAACTGTGTAAGCTGGGCCTGACTTATGTAGTAGGCCAACAATGTATGACGTTGCCTTTTCACCTAAGTCTGATGGTTTTATTACAGATTATATCCGGTGTGGCACTGTTCCTGCTTCACTCTTCACAATCAATAGGCATCGCCATCGCAATTTGCATTTTGACATGCAGTTTGCTGGCAGGGATAGCCACTCGCTACATGAGTAAAGAGACGCTCAATGCGCTCACTCGATACATAGTGAAACGGCGTGGACAGGTGAAGAGATACTCGTTATGAATGAAACCAAGGTGAGAACAAAACAGTCCATCGCAGCACTGACGATCACTGTCGGTATCGGCCTGCTTTGGATTGTTATGCCTCATCCCATTTTGATTGTTGCGTTGTGTTTCGCACCACTCGCGTTACTGTTTGTTCTCAATCAAACGTTTTGGCTTGTCACACTGTTCGTTATTTTTTCATTCTTTCGTATTCACGAAGCCTTTCCTGTTATCTATAACTTCAAGATCCCATTACTGTTATCACTGGGGGCACTCGCCGCACTCGCCTTTCACCTTCTTATAAGCCGCCAGATTACAGCTTTTTGGCACCCTTCATTAAAGTGGCTGTGTATATTTTGGGGTCTGGTGATCATCGGAATAATATTCGCTTCCAGTCGTGATATCGCAATAACGGTGTTCAAAAATACCTATTGGAAAATCATCATTATGACGTTGGCAATCACCTGGCTTATTACTAAACCTTCACAGCTCGCACAGATGTCAAAAGCAATTATTTTCGCCGGACTATTGATTGGCTTAGTGGCATTACAAAACGCAGCGAATGGCATTGATTTAGTCGAAGGAACGCGCGTGTCGATAGGACGATCCATAGGTTCAGTACTTGGCGATCCTAACGATTTGGCACTAGTGCTGATGTTTCCCCTTGCCTTTACCGTTAGTCAATTGATGGAGAAGCATTCCCCCAAGCATCTCAGGCTCTTTGCCCTTATCACCTGTTTGGTTTTGTTCTTTGCGATCATTGAGACGCAGAGCCGCGGTGGGTTACTAGGTTCACTGTCTGTATTTGCCTACTTTGCTTTTAAACACATCAAAAGCAAAACATTAGTCTTGGTACTAGGCGCCATCGCAGCGATCGTACTCTACGCATTCGCTGGTATTTCAGGACGAGAGTCGGGGGGAGCCGCTGAGGATGGTATAGATGCCTCTGCGATGGGGCGACTTTATGCGTGGGAAGCGGCATTTAAAATGGCGCTGCATCACCCGTTGACTGGCGTAGGTCTAGATAACTTTTACTTTAATTACTATTTCTACAGCCCACACTGGGATGGTATCAACCACGCGGTCCATAGTACTTGGTTTGGCGTGTTGGCAGAAACGGGTTTTGTCGGACTCGCGGTGTTCATTACTTTAATTGTGTCATTGATCCGCACCTCTTTGCATTCCATCTCATTGTTGACACCAAAATCAGATTACACCCTCTCTGTTGGAGCAAACGCCGTGTTAAGTGGGCTTATCGGTACCATCGTATCAGGTACGTTTCTGACTCAAGGTTTCACTTGGCCAATTTACATTCTAGCGGCATTAACAGTTGTCGTTAGCCGAATTGTTCAAAGTGACTGTCAAAATGAGAAATCCTAGTTTCAAACATAAACAAAACCCATAACTCACTGTTTTAAAATGGCTAATTCCTTGGCACGCATTGTGATTACTCACTTAATTAGTAATCAAATAACCAAGACTCAAGGAGAGCCACATGACGGACATCGTAGTATTTGGAGAAGATTTTGGTGGGTTACCCTCTTCCACTCAGCATATTGTCAAGCGACTAGCAGCGAACCATCGAATCCTTTGGGTGAACTCCATTGGCCTTCGTCAACCTAAGCTGGATTCTAAAGACATACAGCGTGCGTTAAACAAACTCACTCGTGTATTTCATAACGTAGGCTCACACAAGCCAACATTGGACTCTGAAACAAACCCAAACATTCACATCATCAACTTGCTCACCATTCCTGCCCCTAATTCTGCATTAGCAAGAAAAGTGGCCGCTAAGATGATGAAACACCAACTCAACAAACAATTACAAGCTCTTGGTTTTGATAAGCCTGTATTTTGGACGTCGCTCCCGACTGCTGCCGATGTTTGTGCAGAAATGAACCCACGTGGACTGATTTACTATTGTGGCGATGACTTTAGCGCTTTAGCTGGTGTTGACCACGACACGGTAACAAAGCACGAACGTACTCTTGTTAATGCGGCCAACGTTATCTTTACGGCAAGCGATACGCTCTCCACCAAGTTTCCATCACATAAAACCGTCACTTTGCCTCATGGTGTCAACGTTAGTCTGTTTTCTGAGCCAGCACCGAAGGCCAAAGACTTGCCTGACAACGGCCGCAAAGTACTGGGCTTTTATGGTAGTTTGTCTGAATGGTTAGATTACGACTTAATTGCCCAAGTCGCAGACCAAGCGCCTGACTGGGATCTCGTGTTCATCGGCCCTAACGAGTTCAGTGATAATCCACTTCCACAAAGATGCAACGTATACTACCTGGGCCCGAGAGCGCATCATACTCTGCCACGTTACTCCCAACACTGGGATGCCAGTTGGTTGCCCTTTGTTGATAACGCTCAAATCAAGGCATGTAATCCGCTTAAACTTCTTGAGTACTTGGCAACAGGAACCCCTGTTATCAGCACACCCTTTCCCGCATTAATGCCGTACAAGCATATGCTCCACATAGTTCAAAATGTCGAAGACGTGCGTGCCAGTCTCGATCACCTGATCCCACCCCCAGCAAACTCAAAGCAATATGTTCAACAGCAAAGCTGGGAAGCAAGAGCCAACCAAGTTGAGAAATTAGTGAGGACGCTATGAACGATTTGAGAGAGAACCTTAGTGTATTACTACATGGCGCTTGGCGACGTCGTTACATGATCGTTATCCCTATGCTTGTCTTGCCGGTGCTGGGTTTCATCGTAAGTAAGCTGGTTCCGACGACTTATGTTGCTCACACCAGCATGCTTATTCAAGAGACAGCGAAAATGAACCCGTTCCTTCAAGACCTTGCCGTCTCAACAATGCTTAAAGACCGATTGAGCGCACTCAGTACTCTGCTAAAAAGCCGACACGTTTTGTATTCTGTCGCAAAAGAACAATCGCTGATCAATGACGAGATGAGTGCAAAAGAGCAAGAGTTCATCATAAAAGATCTTGCGTCGCGCCTGTCTGTTCAGCCACTCGGTAAAGACTTCATTCAAATTCAATTGCAAAGTGGTAAATCAGAAGGAATGGAGTCGATGCTGCTCTCTGTCAGAGAGCATTTTGTCGAACAGCTTTTGGCTCCTGAGCGTTCTTCGATTAAAGATTCGAGTCATTTTTTGACTATCCATATCAACAAACGCAGAGAAGAACTAGACAAGGCTGAACAAGCTTTTGCAGAGTATAAAAATACTTACTCAGACGCGACGCCCGAAATGCAAGCTCAAAGCCTTACTCGCCTTGCTAGCCTCAAACAAACGCTAGCCGAAAAGGAGGCGGAGCTTGCTGGTGTTTCACGAAGTCTAGGCAGTTTGGATCAACAACTATCCAAAACGAACCCGGTTATCGGTAAACTGGAAGAGCAAATCATCGACATTCGTAGTGAACTTACCCTGCTTCGCGCTAAATACACAGAGGCGCATAGTTTGGTGCAAGGTAAGTTGCGAGAATTAAACCGGTTGGAGCAGGAACGCTCGGTACTCTTGAACTCTAAACAACCAGAACTAAACAGTGCTCAACTATGGGATATCGCGAGCAATACCACAGTAAACAGTCTTGGCGAAGCACAGCCTCTACTTGTCTCCCAACTACATCAATTACAAATGATGCGCGGACGTTTTGAAGCACTTACGGAAGAAACCAACAGCTTGCGAGACATGATCCAAGAATTAGAGCGAAATGCGCACCAATTTGGGAGCACAGCAACAGAAATCAACCGCTTAGCTCGTGACGTCGCAGTGAAGAGAGAAATGTATGATGAACTCGTCGAACGCTATGAGATGGCCCAACTAACGGGTTCTTTGGGAGAGTTTGAAGAGAATAAGCGCGTAAAAATCATTGATGAACCGTTCACGCCAACGATTCCAACTAACTTACCTAGTTTTGTATTTGTCATTTTAGGATTTATTGGTGGCGCTGGTTTAGGCATTGGATTAGCGACGATACTAGAGTTAGCCGATAACTCTATCCGCTCTAAAAGAGCATTAGAAAAACACCTTGGTGTTCCTGTCATCACCACTTTACCTAACGTAGTGTACGGAAACTAACCGCCATAAGAACTCATTTACAAGCACTCGGTCGGCGAGTGCTTTTCTTTTACTACTGCCTTATACAGCCTCATAGCATGTCCACTAATATGAATCTCAAATTGAGAATAAACATAGAACTTCACACGAGCTGAAATTAACCTATTGTTTTTAAGTGTTTAATTTCTTGGCACGCTGTCTGCAATTCCTAAATAAACAAAGAACTCAACGAGGGTTTGAAAATGGAATTCAGACAAAAACACAATAACACTAAGCACAGCAAAAAAGTGATATTACACGTCGTGCAACACTTAGCTCCTGGCGGTTTAGAAACGCTCGTGCTAGAAATGCTTCGTTTTGCGCCGCCAAACCATTCCGTTTTTGTCGTGAGCTTAGAAGGAAGCAAAGAACATGCACTACAAGGCTGGCAAAAACTGTTGCCCTACCAAGGCCAACTACACTTTCTTAATAAAAGACCTGGATTCAGCGGGAAGACCATCGCTACGCTGACTTCAATGATAAAAAGAATGCGACCAGACGTGGTCCACACCCATCATATCGGCCCACTTCTGTATGGTGGTATTGCTGCACGTTTAGCGCACGTACCTGTAGTGATTCATACCGAGCACGACGCATGGCACCTTAATAACAAAAAATCAGCTCGACTACAGTCCCTTTTACTAACGATGATTCGCCCGCAAGTAGTTGCCGATGCTAACTTTGTCGCCCATCAAATACAGACTAAGTTAAAGTATCGCAAAGTTTGTACTATCCATAACGGGATTGACTGTCAGAAGTTTAAAAGCGGTGACCAAACGGCAACAAGACACTTGTTTGAACTTCCAACCGACAAAATCGTGATTGGCGTCGCCGGGCGTCTAGAAGCAGTTAAAGGCCATAAAGTGCTTATCGAAGCCTTCTCTCATCTTGCGCCAAACACACACCTAGCCATTGCTGGAGATGGTTCTCAGCGAGCTCAATTGGAAGCACAAGTTAGAACGTTAAAACTTGAAGATCGAGTAACCTTTTTAGGTTTGGTGGACGATATGCCCAGCTTTTACCAAAGCCTAGACTTGTTTTGCTTACCATCACTTCAAGAGGGCTTTCCTCTCTCAACCCTCGAGGCTCAAGCATGTGACATTCCTTGCGTCGCGACGGATGTTGGCGGCGTGAAAGAGACGCTCTGTCCGAACAACAGCACACTGGTTGAAGCAAATCGCGTGTTTTCGTTGGCCGAAGCGTTATCACAGCAACTGGAATCATCACACCATTCTCCTCGAACTTTTATTCTCAAACACTTCGATATCAGAGACATGGTGAGTCGCTACTCACGTTTGGCCAAGGAGGCTAGCTATGAATGATTTACTTTGGATTATAGGGTTTGGTTTATCCGCATTTTTGATTGTCTATCATCACGTTGGGTACCCACTGCTCCTTAAGTGGCTTCCTTTAAAACGGCAAGCCGAAACCAAAGCACCATTTGTAGAGCGAGCTTACAAAGCCTCCAAAACAGACAGCCAGCTACCCTCTATTACTGTCATCGTGCCCGCCTACAATGAAGAACAATGGATAGCAGAGAAGATCCGTAACCTTGCGAGCCTAGATTACCCAAGGGATAAGTTAAGAGTAGTGATCGCATGTGATGGCTGCACAGATAACACAGCCGAGATTGCTCAAGCGACAATTCAAGAAGCAATCTGCTCTGATACTCTGTTCATTATTAATGATCACCAAATCAATCGCGGTAAAGTTGCCCTACTCAACGAAGAAATGCGTCATGTTAGCTCGGACATTACCGCACTGAGTGACACGTCGGCATTGATTTCTTGCGATTCTCTGTTGCTAGCTAGTCAGCATTATCAAAATGAGAACGTTGGAGTGGTTAACGCAACATATCAAATAATGAGTACTAATAACCAAGGTGAAGCGTCGTATTGGCGATACCAGTCTCGAGTAAAGCATCAAGAATCCTTGTTAGGTTCAACGATTGGTTCCCACGGTGCGTTTTACACTTTCAGAACTCACTTATTTGAACCACTGGAAGTTAGCACCATTAATGACGACTTTATTCTCCCTATGAGAATCGTTTTGCGAGGCTATAGCGCTATTTACGAGCCAAACATGCTGGCGCTTGAGCTCGAACAAAGCTCAGATGACGCAGATTTCAAACGACGCCTAAGAATTTCAGCAGGTAACATGCAGCAGCTCATGCAATTAAAGAAATTACTGCTACCTCGTTATCGTGGCACTGCCTTTGCATTTCTATCAGGAAAGGTTCTGCGCTTAGCAACACCCTATTTGATGATTGTTTGCTTTATTTGCTCACTACTACTGGCACACAATCCGCTGTTTCAAGTAATGCTGTCCGCACAAGTTGGTATTTATAGCATCGCGCTTATCACTTACTTGATGCCAGCACTTAACACAATTAAACCTTTTAAGCTGATTAGTTACATCGTCATTGGTCATCTCGCCAACTTTATCGGCGGTATGAAGTATTTACTCGGAATGGAAAATGGACGTTGGAAACGCGTCAACCAATAAGGAAAGCATCATGAAAAACTCACGCTATGATTCAAATGTATGCCACGCGAAAAGAACGTTTGATGTACTGGTTGCAATGCTTATTTTGGTCGTCACTGCACCACTTTTCCCATTTATCGCGCTAGCGATCAAAACCACATCGAAAGGCCCAGTGATCTATCGTCAACTGCGTGTTGGGCGCTGTACACCAGAAAAAATGGATCTTTTTCAAATCATGAAGTTTCGCACCATGTATATTGATGCAGAGCAACGCTCTGGCGCAGTATGGGCAACTGAAAATGATCCCCGCATCACGCCAGTAGGACGCTTTTTACGCAAAACGCGTTTAGATGAACTACCTCAACTTTTTAATGTGTTGAGAGGTGAAATGTCGATGATTGGGCCGCGCCCAGAACGCCCAGCTTTCTACCAGAAATTGGAAGATGAAATCCCCTACTTTGTAGAGCGCACATATGGCGTGTTACCGGGTATCACAGGCTTAGCTCAGGTTAACCAAGGCTATGATGCATGCATTGAAGATGTAAGACGCAAAGTTGGGTTTGACCACAGTTACGCACTAAGCTTAGGTTCGTTTTACTCTTGGATTTCAATGGACCTTTCAATCATGAGCAAAACATTCGTTGTGATGATTGACGGACGAGGTCAATAACTTCCGGTTCTGGTAACGGTCACTCTTGCCACTGGCGGCGCATCTTTTCTATCGTCGCTGGTGGCACGTCATGAATGCTTTGATACGCTCCGTGACACACTTTAATTTCCACCTCGATGCGCTTCTTCATGCAGTAGTCCATGTAACGCTTCATCTCCCAATGTCGAACAAACGTATTGCTCACAATCACGACTCTCCCTTTGTTCAACCACTTTCTAGTTTGCTGAAAACACCACTCATGCGCTTGAGGTAATTGAACCGGTTCAAAGTGATAATCACCTTCATCATTTTCAAAATACATGTCAGCTTCAAAATGCTTAGCACCAAGCTCTATTGCCAGTTGTTTTGCTAAGGTTGTTTTACCTGACCCCGGAAGTCCACGAATAAGAATGAGTTTAGCCAGTGACATAATGCAGTTTAATGAGGTGGGAATAAGCCTAAACTGTAACGAAATTATTGGAAAAGAAAAGTAGAAATAAAAAATGCCGAGCACATTAGGCTCGGCATTTAAACTCAATCATGGATCGTGTTGTATTTATTTGTAAGCTGGCAGTTCTGTTCTTAACCCTTTCACCAAACTTACGCACATCAACAGCAGAACAAAAGTAAACGGTAACCCTGTTGCAACAACGCCTGATTGCAATGCTTGCAGGGCTTCTTTACCACCAACCCAAAGCATTACGGCTGCAATTGCACCTTCAATACACGCCCAGAAAATGCGTTGCGGTACTGGTGCATCAATCTTACCACCGGCGGTAATACTATCGATAACCAGCGAGCCAGAGTCTGACGATGTAATAAAGAATACCAGAATCAGCACGATAGAAAGCATTGAAATCACTGAGCTATACGGAAGCGCATCGTAAACATGGAACAGAGTCAATGAAATATCAGTTAGGCCATTTGCACCTAGCTCACCAACTTTATTCACCACTTGGTCAAGCGCGATACCACCAAACACAGACATCCAAATCAAAGTAACAACTGTAGGAATAACGATGACTGCGAATAAGAATTCTCGAACCGTACGACCTTTAGACACACGCGCGATAAACATACCAACAAACGGTGACCAAGATACCCACCAAGCCCAGTAGAATACCGTCCAGCCGTGCATCCAAGTTTCATCTTCACGACCGTGAGGGTTACTCAATGGAATAATATTTTCAATGTAAGCCATTGTTGTGTCGCGTAGCGAGCTCCACGCCGTATCAAACGTGATGAAGGTAATGAAAATAAGCAGCGCAAACGCAACCACCATATTGACGTTACTCAGTAGCTTAACACCACCATCAATACCACGAATCACTGATAGCACCGCGATAAAGGTAACGAAGGTGATCACAATCATTTGTGTACCAATGCCACCTTCTAGACCAAAGACATGATTAATACCACTGGTCGCCTGCTGAGCACCCAGACCTAGCGACGTTGCAAGACCAAATAGCGTCGACAAAACGGCAAGGATATCAATAACGTGACCTAACCAGCCCCATGCACGGTCACCAAAAATTGGATAGAACGCCGCGCGCAATGAAAGTGGTAAACCTTTGTTAAATGCAAAAAACGCTAATGCTAGTGCAACGAGTGCGTAAATACTCCAACCATGCACACCCCAGTGGAACATAGTGGCACCCATCGCGAGGGATTTTGCTTCTTCGGTGTATGGTACTGCGTTCAGTGGCATTCCCCACCAATCAGTGAAATACGCGGTCGGCTCAGCCACACTCCAGAACAGAAGACCAATACCCATACCCGCGGCGAAAAGCATCGACAACCAAGAAACGGTTGAGTGATCCGGCGTTGCTTCTTTGCCTCCTAAGCGGATTTTACCTAGCGGAGAAAAAAGAAGAGCAACGGCGAACAATAAGAAGAAGTTTGTCGACCACATAAAGAACGCATCAAACTGTTCGATAATTCCGTTTTTTAGACCGTTTAATACGTCACGAGCAGTGGTTGGCTCAACAAGAAGAAGTGAAATCAGGCAGAAAACAACGAGCCCCGCACTAATGCCAAAAACCGGGTTATGTATATCGAATCCCCACTTTTGAACGTTATCCTGTCCAACCTGATAATCGGTTGTATCAATACTATATTTTTTAAATGCATTATCCATAAATACAAATTTAACGTGAATTTGAAACGCCCCTCAGGTGAGAAGAACTCCAATACCGCCCTCCATTAATTTGAACTCTAAAGTTTTAAAGCGGGACGAATTTTAGCAGCAATCACATATTTTTGCAAAAAGTCGTGGTTTATTGCATTTTAGGCTCAATTCAAGACAGATGAAGGGGAAATAATATCAACACAAAAATTATGAGGTCTAACGATTGATTTTGTCGTAGGTTGTAGACTAGAAAAGACACAAGAAATACTTAAGTTCATAGCCAGTCACTGCGCAAATAGAGAAGACCTGCGCTGATTTGGTTTCACAATTAACGACGAAACCAAATCAGCAAACCTTTCATCCAGCGAGCGTTATAAGAAATGGAAGGTGATGTTCCCTGTTACGCTGCTAACGGTATCGCTATCGCCTTCAATATCCACGCCAAACGCTTGATAACTCGCGCCCACAGACACATTGTCAAGCAAGAAGTATTCGGCACCAACACCATACATGTAAGAGACGCCATCATCTTTGTCTAAGTTTCTCAGTCCGCCGTCATAATCAACGTTGAATGCATTGATGCCGCCTTTTGCGTAAACGTGTAACGGGCCGAAGTCGATACTAGGTTTCGCCGCTAAATAGAATGAATCAAAATCAGCACTACCCCTGCTGCCACTCAAAGATAAATCCACTTTGCCGTGATTAAAGTAGCCTGCTTCAATGCCAATGAACGGCAAAATACCAGTACCGACATGAATACCGTAGGTTGTATCATTTTCGCTGTCGATATCGGACTGACCAATTTGGCCACCAGCGTAAATCCAAGAGTCAGCCATTGCTGACGTTGAGCACAACGTTAGAGCGAATAACGAGAGTGTTTTTTTCATACTATCCCTTCCTGATCGATTCCTAAGCGAAACATTACGCAAATATGCGCATTTAATCGCCACTATATATTGGAAAGCATAGGCATTTTAAGACTCTAAAAGTGAATAATTTATGTTCAACTTTTGTTTTGTGACTTCCAGACAAAAAAACACCGACATAAAGCCGGTGTGTTTCATATGGTGTTAGAAAGCTTGACGCTTATAGGAAATGTAGTGTTGCGTTAACAGAGAACGTGCTGATATCGTCTTTACCAGCAGTGTAGTTCATGTAGCTAGCCCCAACAGACATCGGGCCAAAAATGAAGTACTCAGCACCCACACCGTACATTAGGTCCAAATCGTCATCGTCTTTGCCGCCTTTCACTTTTTTGTCCCACTGATGGAAACCACCTTTTGCGTACACGTGTAGCGGACCGAAGTCGATGCTTGGCTTAAGTGCTGCGTAGTAAGAAGTTAGCTTAGTGTCTTGACCATTTACGTTGAACTCACCGTGCTGTGTTACACCAGCTTCAACACCAATGATAGGTAGAATGCCTGTACCAACGTGAACAGAGTATGATGTGTCCGTCTCACCTTTGTAGTCAGACTGACCTACTGTTGCACCACCGTAAATCCAAGAATCCGCCATTGCCGCAGAAGATGCGCCAAGTAGCGCCACTGCTAATAGAGTTTTTTTCATCATCTACCTTTACTCTTTATTATTCCCACGTCTGCATAACTCAGTCGTTGGTACTACAAATAAAGGGAGGCGAACTATTGCCTCCCAGAACTAAAAAATAATGCTTATTGAGTTACTAGCAATTAGTGTACCAGCAACTTCTTAAGCGATAATTACAAATCTGACACTATTTTACTGGTTGATTAGCAAGCATCAATCGCGTTTTTGACTCGTTTATCAGAAACAGGATAAGGAGTGCCTAATTGTTGAGCAAAGTAACTCACGCGAAGTTCTTCAATCATCCAACGCACTTCTTTTACATTTTCAGGAATGGCCACACCTTTCGGGATCTTGTTCAGCAACTCTTTATAGTCTTGAGTCACAGATTCAATCTTCAGCATATGTAAACGATCTTTGTTTGGATCGATAGGCAACTTCTCCATACGGCGCTCTATCGCGCGCATGTAGCGAAGAATATCCGGCAAGCGCTTCCAGCCACATTCCGTTGCAAAGCCTTTGAAGATCAAGCCTTCAATTTGTGCTTTGATATCGGACAGAGCAAACGCCATTGTGAAGTCGATCTTGCCTTTTAGCTTCTTATTGATGCTAAACGCCGTGGTCAGAATAGTCTCAACCTGTTGAGCAATCTCTACAACGGTGTCACCCAATTCAGCACGAACGTGTTCTTTCAACGCTTCGAACTTCTCTGGCTCCCAAACTAAACCACCCTGCTCTTCAATAAGCTTATCGACACCGCAGGCAATGCAGTCATCTATCAGATCAAGCACTTTGCCGTAAGGGTTAAAATACAACCCCAACTTCGATTTGTTCGGTAAGTTAGCGTGCAAATATTTAATTGGAGATGGTACATTCAACAAAATCAAACGACGCTGGCCAGCGCGCATTGCGGTGATCTGCTCGTACTCCGTTTCGTAGAGTTTGATTTCAACGCTGTCTTTGGTATCAACAAGCGCCGGATACGCTTTTACATCGTAGCCGCCACGTTTTTGTTGATACACTTTCGGCAATTCTCCAAAACTCCACGTATGCAGACCTTGCTGTTCGATATCGTCATCCGCAACTTTGGAAAGCGTTTCTTGAACTTTGTCTTTCAAACTTTCTTTCAGTTCATGAAGGTCTTTGTTTTCCTTCAGTTTACGATTTCGGTGATCAACCGCACGAAACGTGACTTTCAAGTGCTCAGGTACTTGTTCCAAGTTCCAGTCTTCACGCAGCACTTCTACGCCCGTCATGCGTCGCAACTCTTTCTCCAATGAATCTAACAGCGGAGCTTCCATTGGCGTAACGCGCGCTAAGAATGCATCGGCATAGTTCGGCGCAGGCACAAAGTTCTTACGAATTGTCTTTGGCAACGATTTAATCAAGCTAACCACAAGCTCATGGCGTAAACCTGGGATCTGCCAGTCAAAGCCCGCTGGTTCAACTTGGTTTAAAATCGGCAACGGCAAATGCACTGTGACACCGTCACTATCATCGCCTGGTTCAAATTGGTAACTCAATTTGAGCTTCAAACCATTTTGATGCCAGAAGTTCGGGTAATCCAAATCGGTCACATGGCTAGCATCACCCTTGAATAGCATCTCTTTTTCAAAGTTCAGCAGTTCCGGATTTTCTTTAGATGCCTTTTTCCACCACGTATCGAAATGCTTACCAGACACCACTTCGGTGCCAACGCGTTGGTCATAGAAATCAAACAGCTCATCATCATCCACTAAGATGTCTCGACGACGAGATTTATGCTCAAGCTCTTCCACTTCTTGCAGAAGCTTACGGTTTTGCCTAAAGAACGCGTGTTTGGTTTCCCATTCACCCTCAACCAATGCACTACGAATGAAGATTTCGCGACTTATGGTCGAATCGATACTGCCGTAGTTGACCAAGCGTTTCGGTACGATTGGTACGCCGTAAAGCATGACTTTTTCGTGCGCCATCACCGCAGCGCGTTTCTTCGACCAATGTGGTTCGCTGTAACTGCGTTTAATAAGGTGTTTAGCTAACGGCTCAATCCATTCTGGCTGAATCTTTGCGATGATACGACCCCAAAGTTTTGAGGTTTCCACCAACTCAGCAGACATGATCCACTTAGGCTGTTTCTTGAATAGACCTGATGCAGGGAAGATATGGAAACGAGCATTACGCGCGCCTTGATATTCATTCTTTTCTTGGTCTTTCATGCCGATGTGCGACAGCAAACCAACCAAAATGGCACTGTGTACGCCATGGTAAGAAGCGGGCTCGTCGTTAAGCTTGAACTCCATCTCACGCATCGACTGATGAATTTGGAAGTACACGTCTTGCCACTCGCGAACGCGCAAGTAGTTCAAATAGTCTTGCTTACACTGTTTGCGGAACTGATTGCTAGACAAGGCTTTTTGCTGCTTTTGGGTGTATTCCCACAAATTCACAAATGTCAGGAAGTCCGACTCTTCATGGAAGAAGCGACGATGTTTATCGTCTGAAGATTGTTGTTTGTCGGAAGGACGCTCGCGTGGATCTTGAATCGACAAGGCAGCTGCGATGATCATCACTTCTTTAAGCGCACCATATTTTGGCGCTTCCAATACCATACGCGCCAAGCGCGGATCGATTGGCAAACGCGCTAATTGGCGACCAATGGAAGTCAGGCGCTTTTTCGGGTCTTTTACCTCAGAGTTAATCGCACCAAGCTCTTCCAGCAAACGCACGCCGTCTTGGATGTTACGTTTATCCGGTGCTTCCACAAACGGAAACGCTTGAATATCACCCAAACCAAGTGCCGTCATTTGCAAGATAACCGACGCTAGATTGGTACGTAGGATTTCAGGATCAGTAAACTCTGGGCGTGACTCAAAATCTTCCTCTGAGTACAGACGAATACAAATACCCTCTTCCACACGACCACAACGACCTTTTCGCTGGTTCGCACTCGCCTGAGAAACTGGCTCAATTGGAAGACGCTGAACCTTAGTACGGTAACTGTATCGACTGATACGCGCCGTACCCGGGTCGATAACGTACTTAATGCCCGGAACAGTTAGCGAGGTTTCTGCCACGTTGGTTGCCAGTACAATTCGGCGACCAGTATGAGGTTGGAAAATCTTATTCTGCTCACCTGCCGACAAACGCGCGTAAAGCGGCACAATTTCCGTGCTCTTCAGATTACGTTTGGACAATGCATCTGCGGTATCACGGATTTCACGTTCACCGTTCATGAAAATCAGGATGTCACCTAAACCTTCATCGCACAGTTCGTCTACCGCTTCGAAGATGCCTTCAAGCTGGTCACGATCATTGTCGTCATCACCGCTTAGTGGGCGGTAACGTGTTTCTACTGGGTAAGTACGACCCGATACTTCAATGATTGGTGCATTGTTGAAGTGTTTTGAGAAGCGTTCTGGGTCGATGGTTGCCGACGTGATGATCACTTTCAAATCAGGACGACGTGGCAGCAACTCTTTCAAGTAACCCAAGATGAAATCGATGTTAAGGCTGCGCTCGTGCGCTTCATCGATAATGATGGTGTCGTATTGATTCAAGAAACGGTCATGCTGAATTTCAGCCAACAAGATACCGTCCGTCATCAATTTGATTTGGGTATTTTCAGAGATCTGATCGTTGAATCGAACCTTGTAACCAACAAACTCACCAAGCTTGGTTTCCATCTCTTCGGCAATACGGTTAGCAACCGAACGCGCTGCAAGACGACGAGGCTGAGTATGACCAATCAGACCAAATTTACCGCGACCAAGCTCAGCACAAATTTTTGGTAGCTGAGTGGTTTTACCAGAACCGGTTTCACCCGCGACGATAACCACTTGGTTTTCTTCGATCGCTTTCGCAATATCGTCGCGTTTTTGGCTTACAGGCAGGATTTCTGGGTATTCAATCGTTGGTTTGTAGCTACTACGTTGCTCCACAACCATCATGGATTTGGCGATGTCTAATGCGATTTCGTCGAACACAGCATTACGCGCTGCGTCCTTCTTAATTTTGCTTGCACCAGAGATTCGTTTACTCAAGCGGAAACGGTCGCGCATCATGCACTGATTCAGCGCTTTACGCAGAGATGCAGCACTATTCACTTGAGCCTGAGGTGTTTGAGCTTGTTTCGCTGTCGCTTTTTGCGCACCATTTGACGGTGTCGCTTGCTCTTCAGCTAGATTCTTTTTTGGGGGCTGTGACGAAGTCAAAGCGTTTCCTATTCTTTTCATTACAAAAACTGCGCGGATTGTATCACACAAGATCTGTAACAAGATAACCGAAAGCTCATTCAATTTTTTCGAACATGTTCAGCGAATCGCTAGGCTTTTGAACTCACTTACGTTGCTTATAATGGCTCCCATAGTCGAAAGCACTTATTTAAGGAATAACCATTATGTCTCGTGTACTAGCTCTAAAATCAAGCATCCTTGGCGATTACTCTCAATCAAACAAATTGGTTGAAAACTTCATCAAAAATGTAGACCAAGACAAGCTTACTGTTCGTGATTTGGCTGCAAACCCTCTACCTGTTTTGGACTTCGCCGTTGCGACTGCACTGCGCGCTACGGAAGATCTTTCACAAGAACAGCAAGCGGTGGTCGACTTGTCTGACACCCTTATTGAAGAAGTAAAGGCCGCAGACACTTTGGTTATTGCCGCTCCAATGTACAACTTTACCATCCCGACTCAGCTTAAAAACTGGATTGATTTGATTGCTCGTGCAGGCGTGACATTCAAATACACAGAAAACGGCGTTCAAGGTTTGATTGAAGGTAAAAAGGCGATTGTAATAACGACTCGTGGTGGTATTCATAAAGATTCACCAACTGACAACGTTACGCCATACCTACGCACTGTGCTGGGTTTTGTAGGAATCACTGATGTAGAATTTGTTTACGCAGAAGCGCTAAACATGGGTGAAGATGCGGCTGCAAAAGGCATTTCAGAAGCGCAAAGCCAACTTGCAACAATGGCGTAAGTTAGAATAAACCAGAATACAAAAGGGATTGGTTCGCGCCAATCCCTTTTTGGATCCTGATGCCTTGATCGTATTTATAAGGTCTCTAACATCGTCAAAAACGATTCAATTTCTCCAAGTTGCGTATTGCACCGAGGTAGACTTTTTCTAAAGACCGCTCAGCTTCGCTTATCATATTCTCGATCATCGCATTAAACGCGACATCGCTACGGATTTCTATATTGTCTCCCGCCTTAACGTCAAGAGAGTTGACGTACAACACCAACCATTCATCGCTCTCCAAGTGCCCTTCTCCGTGAATGGCAAAAAAGCGTTTGGCAAATTCAGCGTTGGTACAATTTATCGCTTCAATTTGAAGATTGAATGAGGAGTCGAGACTCATGGTGCTTATGCCATCCGATTCATCAGATGCATCACAAACAGCCTTAACTCTGGCACGATATACGAAATTTCTCGTTGAAATATTCATCATTACTCATAATGGGCGATAAATAAGTCAGTTGCAAATCCGACCTATATGCATCTCGCGATGCGCTAAAACTCGAACTGGATATAAATAGTATTGTAGTTGCTCCCACCTTTAATTCGCCCAAACTGGGAAGCGCTTTCAAAAATCGCCGAGCGGTGATGCAATGAATAGCCCACCCACATATTGTTCCAGCTCTTTTGGTTGAAGAGATCGCCTACATTGACATCAAACGAGAAATCTAGGTAGTTGAGCAACTTGCTTGGTGTATAACCCTTGTCTTCCATTTCTGTGCCTTCAATATAGGTAATGCTATCAATGTATGACACACCTTCCGCTACACCAAATCGCCAAGTCGTAGGCCAATTAACCGTATAATAAGCCTTAATCGCCATGACGTATTCTGTGCTCGCAGACTGAACACTGGACGACCAGTGATGAACCAACCCTGGCGTTAAATAAATATCAAGAGGAAAACCAAACAGCTCATCCGTTAATGGATGCCCATAAAACAATGAAGTAAGTTGATTGTCGTATGGGTCTTTTTCTCTCTCATAGCTAAATATTTCACCGATGTTCGAAGGCGTCGCCCAACCATGCGCAATACGTAGATATGCTTTATTGCTCAGTGTCGGTTTCGGAACTTTGCTTTTATCGTTGAAAAAGCCAAAACCGACAAACACTTCTCCCTGATATCGATCTTCTACAAGCTGACTGTTGTAGGCGTTATCATCTAAGCGAGTAACACTCGTCTCACCCAGTAAATACAAATTTGAAGTTACATGGTAACGCGCTTTAATACCAAGATTGGTGTCAAGTCCAGCTCCAATTCTCTCGCCAGTAATATCCTTAAAGGAATAATATTCACTATTGAAATCAGCGTCTTTGTATCGAATCGTAATCGATGGCTCTAATTCCCAATCCCCAAATACATAATTGGCAGCAAGGCGGTAATTAGAGTGAAACTGGAGTTCGTCGTCCGTCATCAACTCTACTTCTGCGCGCCAATTGTCGTTAATGCTATAACGCACTTGCCCACCGAAATCGACTCTGTCCCCTTCATTAGCATTTTGTAGCGACATGGGAATATCGACAAATCTCAATCGCATGAGTGCGCTCGCACGCCAGTCGGAATCACTCTCGTTATACAAAAAAGCGCCACCTTCAATGCCATTGATATACACATGTTGGTTTTCAAAGAACATCATTGGTACAAATGTACTCACCGTAGAGTCATTATCGGCGGTATAAAACGGAATCGATGCTGTGCGATACATCGCAGCAATCCCCCACGTTTGTTCTTCTGAACCATGCGCAGAAGAAACTGCCGCAGCTAAAGGTAAAGCGAGTGTTGTTAGAATTAATCTCTTCATGAGTTCGAAAAATGTTGGTTGAGAAGCAGGCAAACATCAATGATTTGCCATTAAAAGCTTATGTTCTGCTGATGATAGCCGTTACAATGGCAAATGTTGTCATCCTCGTGACAGTTTGAGTCCCAAGATCATATTAATATTGCACGACTAGGTGAGCTTGTTTGCGAATATTTTACCATCACAACAAGCGCTTAAACTCTAGCTTAGTTCTAAATCAAACATAATGAAGTAAAAAGTGAAAGCATCAGAACTCATCTCTACCTTGAATCATTTACCCGCAGATACAGACCCAGACATTGTGATGGGAGAAGCATGGCTGCCAGAGAGGTTGATAGGGACTCAACGCGATGGTGACATGTTGTTTTTGCACTTTGATAATGCACCAGAAGATGGTCAAGGTGACGAAGAAGGACGTGGCTTCGTCGAACACGAAATCGACCTAATTAGAACTCGGCTTCAGCAAATTTTGGATGAAGACAGTGATAACGCGTCAAAAGCCGATGCGATGCTTGGTTTGTTCCTTATGGGACATGAACTTAGTAGCTCGCAAGTTATCGAAATATTAGAAGAAGAAGCTGACACATAAGGAGCCGTTTTGCCAGCATTGATGAACACGACTGAAATTTCTTCACTTCCTCTTGTCGTTGCAGGTCCGATCCTACGTAAAGTGACCGCAACTGAAATCAATATTTGGCTAGTCACCACCCAACGCTTGGAGGGTATGGTGCAAATTACGGATGAAAATGCCTCCATCCTTTATCAAGCCCCTTTAAGTGAACAAAAAGAACAGCTTCAAATCGGCCTCAATGCGTGGTGTTGCTTACTTAAATTAGAAGGCGAGTTTCCAACCCATCAAGCGTTACGCTATCAAATAAAAACGCAATATGGATTAGTGACGGAACTGCTCCCTCACCTGACTTATGAGCGAGATAATACGCCAAACTTGGGTATTGAGTTCCTCGTTAGTGAAAAAGCGGATTATCTCCTACATGGCTCTTGCCGTAATCCCCATCACTTCAGTGATGATACATTGGTCGCTGCGGATCATAAAATCGCGTCTCAATCCATTGAAGAAAGACCGGATATGCTCATCATGAGTGGTGATCAAATCTATGCAGACCATGTTGCAGGCCCCACTCTCGATGCCATTGAGCAAGTCATAGCTTTATTGGGTTTGCCAGGCGAAGAATTCGATCAAGCTCCGATAAAAAATACCAATGACCTCTACCAACACCCTGCTTGCTATTATGGTCGAGATAAATTGTTGCCCCATTATGTGAGTGATGACAGTTTACTAAGTAAGTTTTTTCCACACCGAGGGACACCAATATTCAGCACCAAAGAGTGTGAGAATCACCTAATAAGCTTTGCTGAGTGCTTTGCAATGTACTTATTGGTTTGGTCTCCGACCTTGTGGAAGCTTGTTCGAACGGATCGTTTATTAGAAAACGAATTTACTGTCGGCGGAGAAGTTCTTGAACCCAAATGGCAGCAGCAATGGCGCGAAGAAAAAAAACAAATTGATAAATTCGTCGTAGGTCTGGACAAGGTTCAACGCTTACTCGCTCACATTCCAACCTATATGATTTTTGATGATCACGATGTCACCGACGATTGGAATCTCACCATAGGCTGGGAACAAGCCGCATACAGCAACACGTTTGCAAAACGCATTATCGGTAATAGCTTGATTGCTTACTGGCTTTGCCAAGGCTGGGGAAATGCGCCAGAAAAATTCAATGATGAATTTATGAGCCTCGCTCAACGCTTTATCGATGAGCGAACCTCGCAAACCCAAGATGCATTTATTCAATATTTGTATCGCTTTGAGAATTGGCACTACACCATTCCTACGACACCAAAAGTTGTCGTGCTAGATACACGAACCAGACGCTGGCGTTCTGAGTCTAAAATGAACAAACCTTCTGGCTTAATGGACTGGGAAGCGATGATTGAGTTCCATCAGGAGCTCGTGCATCAAGACAAGGTTGTTATTGTTTCTGCCGCGCCAATGTTTGGTGTGAAATTTATCGAAGCACTACAACGTGTGGTGACCATGCTTGGTAAACCATTGATGGTTGATGCTGAAAACTGGATGGCTCACCCCGGAAGTGCGAATACTCTTATTAGTATTTTCACACACACAAAGACACCAACTAACTTTGTTATTCTCTCTGGCGACGTGCACTACTCTTTTGCATACGATATTAAGCTCCGCTATCGAAAAAACAGTCCGAATATCTATCAAATCACCTGTAGTGGAATTAAAAATCAGTTCCCTACACAACTGCTCAATATTTGTGATGGCCTAGATAGACTGCTATACAGCCCTCGCTCACCTTTAAACTGGTTCACAAAACGTAAACGACTCAAGATTTACAAACGCGCACCAAGTACGCACAACTTTTATCGCTTGGTTAACCATAGTGCCATTGGTGAGCTACGCCTTGATGATGAAGGCAAACCAAGTCAAATTAGTATTCTGACGAGTGATGGTGACGAAGTTCATTTTCCACCGACACGTGCTGAAAGCTGAGTATCAATCCCAAAATGACTTGCCCTTTGTAAGAGGCAAGTCACCTTGAACTAACTCAGGAGTTTAGTTTTTTTGGGGAGAAAGTGGCCGTTCTTAAATGTCAACGGCGTGCTAAATTTGGTATCGCACCTTGAGATCTTCCGTATTTATTACCATGTTAACCAAATAAACAATAGCTCGGTGTTCATTATGTTTAATTCTCTCACATCATTATTTAAACAACTCATTGATGGCTCTGATTTAAGCCAAACCAACACACTTTCCCCTAACATGGCTATCGCGTGTTTGCTTTGTGAAGTTTCTGGCGCAGACCATAGTGTCGATGATAGAGAACAAGAAACAAAGCGCTCTTTATTGATGAAACTGCTTTCGTTAAATGAAGAAGAATCAAATACTTTGTTAGAGCAAGCGCAACAGAAAATAAAAGATTCCGCTTCGCTGTACGACTTTACCTCTCAACTAAGAGAACTGACTCAAGAAACTCGTTACAACTTAATCAAAAGCATGTGGGAAGTCGCTTACGCAGACGGCGAAATTGACCCGCTAGAAGACGCGGTGATCCGTAAAACAGCAGAGCTACTCTATGTTGATCACAGCGAGTTCATTCGAGCGAAGTTACAGTCTCAGTAAAGTGACGAGATGAGTATATAAGTCGCTGGCTAACTCTAAGCTACCCCTAGAATGACAACAGATATCGCTTCTGTAGCCATAAAAAAACGCGCACTCTGCGCGTTTTTCAATAAGCCAACGACATTGTTATTAAAATACTGGTCAAGGTATGTGTTTAGCTCTTTCCACACTAAACAGACTGCATGACAAAACAACAATGGTTGGATGATTATTTAATTACAAGCTAGCTAGGTTCGAATAACTAAAACATGGTCAAAGCAAGCTTAGCTAAGTTGTATGCATCTACATAGCCAGAGTGTTGACGCCCTTCCCAGTCTATTCCTTTTGCTTCTTGAGCGGCTCGATGGCCTATACGTCTATCTTTAAGACGATTTTGAATACGGTAGAGTGTCGCTAAGTTGATGAACTCTGTGAACGGTGCTTCAATACCTTTTTGCTTACACTCTTCTAGAAGAATGAGGTCATCTCGCCCCCAAGATGCAAAGATTTTGTTGCGACCACCGAAGTTCTTAACCATGGATTTAAGCACTTCTTCTAGTGGGCGTCCTTGTTTTTCAATCTTACGTGGTGTGATGCCCGTTAACTCAGCGCAAAACAGAGACACTTCATCGTGTTCTGGTTTCACGTAGTATTGAGCACGCTTGACTATCTCACCTTTAGACAAATCTATTTCAGCTAACCCCACTTCGATAATTTCACCCGTGCTGCCGACGCCATTTTCGTTCCAGCAACACATTTCTAAATCGAAGCATACAATACGGTTATGGTTCATAGTTTGCCTTGGTTCCTAACATAAAAATTTAAAGCGTGCGATTCTATCGTAACACGGCGTAAAACTCGAATTTGTGCGCCCATTTAATCGCCGATCGACACATTATTACGGCCGTTTTTTTTACTCAAATAGAGTTGACTGTCCATTTTGTGATACAAGCTCTCAGGATCTTCTTCTTTATGGATAACCGCACCGATACTCAACGTACAGATGATTGACGCATCACCATAATCAAAAGCCGTACTTGCCACAACACTCCGTAACTTTTCTAGGTAAGCTTCTAGCACTGCTCTATCAATGACTTTAGAAATAATACAAAACTCGTCACCACCAGCGCGGTAAAACTTATCTCCCGGTTTTAAATTTGCACTGACCAGCTTAGTGACATGTTGCAACGCTTCATCTCCACCTAAATGGCCGTGTTTGTCATTAATCACTTTGAAGTGGTCGATATCAAAACCAACCAAGGCGAAGTTAACACCTTTGTTTATCTGATTAAGCAAGTGATCGTTGAATGCTCGGCGATTCAGTAGTTGAGTTAGAGGGTCTCGCTCTGCCATTCTTTTTAATTCAACGGTTTTGAGCTCCAACATGACCGCTAAGCGCTCTTTTTCTCGAGACTGTAAATTCACAATCCAACTGATCAAAAAGGCGATTACCAATCCGGCTAGCGTCGTGCCCGCTAAAATAGAACGCTCCCAAGCTGAGACTGCGTCAGAAAGCTTAAAGTCAATACGCCATTCACGGTTAGGCAGTTGAATGGTTCGGCTTATAACGGTTCCTCGAATGTTATCCCAGCTAGCACTTTGAAAGAGAACAGGGTCATCTGCTGCGTCGAATCCCAAGTCTTCTACGCGCACCGACATATCGAGCTCCGTCGCGGTTTTCGTAATCAAATCCTCAAAGTAAACCGTACTTCGGATAACGCCGGTCACTACTCCTAATAAATATTTGTTCTCGAAGTCGAACACTGGATGGAACACCAGCAACCCAGTCTTAGGTATGGACTTGTCATAACCATCTTGCAGTAAGCGAACTTTATCCGAGACATTCGCTCGCCCACTTTCGGAAATATCATCCAAGATTAAATCGAAGCGTTTGCGCGAAAAATAGAAACCCAATAGAGAAAGGTTTTCCGGTGTTCTTGGGTAGATATCCGACGCGATAAAAATTGGCTCATTGTGTTCAAAAATGTACCCGTAGGTTTTGGGACCATCTTTAGGAACGGTAAACGGTTGGAAGTTTGGAAATTTTTGACGGGTCTTTAAAATATGTTCATCAAGATCTTCAAATTCGACCTTTTGCATCCATTGAAGTCCAATAAGACTTCGTGAGCTATTAATCACTTGTTCCGCATACATGGGAAACGATGGCCAATAGCTTCGCTCAATCGAATGGAAAAAGTTTGCGCCCGCACCAATGAACTTTAGATCATTCTCGACGTTTGCTTTAAGTGATTCTGCTTGTCGGTCGGCTAAAGTATCAAACGTCGTCTGTGTATACCGTTGCTGCATTGTATAAGCAGCACCAACTACACCAGCAGTGACACATAAAGTCGCCAAAAAAGCTAAAATAGAGTCTGAATGTCGTGTTATAAAGCTCTTATGAGCGGTGCTTTGTGTCATATCGTAATTTTTGATACTTCCGTAAGTTAAACTTCGGGATCTATTGAAATACTGCGTTAGCAATGCACAAACATCAAGCAACAACCTATATTGGGGAGTCTGATCGTCGATTTTTCACGCTGTTCGTACGGTATAGTCACGAATTATTACAGCCTTAAGCCTTGAATATGCTAACATCCGTCATCATTTTAATGTCTAAACTTGGTGCAAGATCGCAAAGACGATTGTTTTAGTGAACAAATATGAGCCAATACTGAGCACCAATAAATCAATAGAAAGAGAAAAAACGTCATGAACATTGATTTGAACCTAATTCCTCAAACGTTCGATATGCTTCACGCTGGCCTAACCGCATCGAGCGTTTTGCTTCTTCTAGTTGCAGTGTCGCGCAAATCAAAAGTGGTCGAGAAAGTGGTAGAAAAACCAGTCGAGAAAATCGTCGAGGTTGAGAAACCAGTTGAGAAGATCGTTGAAGTAGAAAAAGTAGTGGAAGTAGAGAAAGTCGTAGAGCGTGTTGTAGAAGTTGAATCAAAACTTGCAACCGCATCAACGGACTCTGCAATGCAGCTGCTTTCTATCATGCAACAAGAAGCTCGTCTGATTGACTTCCTAAAAGAAGACCTAACGTCATTCTCTGATGAGGAAGTAGGCGCAGCTGCTCGCGTAATCCACACTGGCGGTCAGAAAGTACTGAACGACTACGTGACGCTAGCGCACGTTCGTAACGAAGACGAAGAAACTCGCATTACGGTTGAAGAAGGCTTCAACCCACAAGAAATCCGCCTAACTGGCAACGTAACAGGCAGCGCGCCATTCAACGGCACGCTAGTTCACAAAGGCTGGAAAGCAACATCAATGACGTTGCCTAAACTGGCTGAGAACTACGATGCTTCTGTGATCGCTCCAGCTGAGGTTGAGCTGTAATGGAACACATGAACCAAGAAAACCATTCTCAAGAAGCGTCTGTTGAAACTCAACAGACGCCTAAATTCAGTGTTGGTATCGACTTAGGTACAACACACTGTGTCATGTCTTTTGTTGATACACACAACGAGGACGCTCGCGTTGAAGTGATGCCTATCCCGCAGTTGACTGCGCCGGGCACGGTAGAGACTCGCAGCCAATTAGGATCTTTCCTATACCAGCCGCACGAGCACGAAATGAACCCGCAATCACGCGTTCTTCCGTGGTCGAGCGAGCCAAAAGCTCTGGTTGGTGCAATTGCACGTAACCTAGGTTCGAAAACGCCAATTCGCCTTGTTGCAAGTGCGAAATCTTGGCTTTGCCACGCTGGTGTGAATCGTCGTGATGCCTTCCTACCAGCAGGTAGCCCAGAAGAAGTGGAAAAAGTATCCCCTCTTCGTGCGACAGAGCTTTACCTAGAGCACCTAAAAGATGCTTGGAATCACACGAACCCAAATCACAACCTTGCCGATCAAGACGTAACTATTACAGTTCCTGCTTCTTTTGATCCTGCTGCTCGCGATCTAACTGCAGAAGCAGCACGTAACGTTGGCTTTGTGCACCTAACGCTTCTAGAAGAGCCACAAGCTGCGCTTTACAACTGGATCGATAACAGCAACGACAAATGGCGCGACGAAGTTGAAGTTGGCGACATCGTGCTTGTGGTCGATATCGGTGGTGGTACAACCGACCTTTCTTTGGTTGAAGTAACTGAAGACGACGGCAACCTAACTCTGAACCGCATCGCGGTAGGTGAACACATCCTACTTGGCGGTGACAACATGGACCTTGCACTTGCGTACCGCTTGAAGATGAAGCTAGCGCAAGAAGGCAAAGAGCTACAGCCATGGCAAGTTCAGGCAATGACACACGCATGTCGCGACGCGAAAGAAGCGCTATTGAACGACAGCGAACTTCAGTCAGTGCCAATCGTAGTACCAAGCCGTGGTTCTAAACTGCTTGGCGCAACACTGAAAACAGAACTGACTCAAGAAGAAGTACAACAAACACTGGTTGACGGCTTCTTCCCTCAAGTTGCGATTACTGACCACCCTGTTCAACGTAACCGTGGTGCACTAACGCAAATGGGTCTGCCTTACGCGCAAGATGCGGGTATTACTCGTCACATTGCTGCGTTCTTGTCTAAGCAAGCCAATGCTCTTTCTGCTTCAGGAAATGGCGCAGAAGCAGCAGCTCAAGATTTCAATCCATTCGCTAACATGCCTGGTATGCCAGGTGCGGATGCAGCCCAATCAGCTGACTTCATCAAGCCAACCGCAATCCTATTCAACGGTGGTGTTCTGAAATCGAAACTTCTAGCAACTCGTCTAGAAGACACGATCAACGAATGGCTAATTGAAGCAGATGCTGAAATGGCAAAACGCCTAACAGGTGTGGATCTAGACCTTGCAGTTGCTAGCGGTGCGGCTTACTACGGCTCTGTACGTCGTGGTCAAGGCGTTCGTATCCGTGGTGGTATTGCTTCGGCGTACTACGTGGGTATCGAAAGTGCCATGCCAGCGATTCCGGGCATGGCACCTCCAATGGAAGCACTGTGTGTTGCACCATTTGGTATGGAAGAAGGTTCAAGCGTTGACGTACCAAGCCAAGAGTTTGGTTTGATCATCGGTCAGCCAGTAAACTTCCAATTCTTCGGCTCAACGGTTCGTCGTGATGACCTAGCAGGTACTCACCTAGACTACTGGGCACCAGAAGAGCTTGAAGAGCTACCAGAAATCCAAGTAACGCTGCCTGTATCTGAAGGTCGCCGTGAAGGTGAAGTGGTTCCGGTAACCCTAGCTTCTCGCGTGACAGAGCTTGGTACGCTTTACTTAGAAGCCATTGCCGCTGATAACGGTCAAAAATGGCATGTTGAGTTCGATGTGCGCGAAGACGCGAAAAGCAACTCAAACGAAGAAGAATAAATAGAAAATCAAACGGCATCCAATCGGGTGCCGTTTTTAAATACACGAAGGTTTGTATGGCATCTCCTCGTTTTCTTGTTGGTATTGACCTTGGCACCACAAACACTGTGGTGGCGTATTGTGAAATTACCGACAATCTTGAACAATCCGAAGTATCCCTATTCGACATCGACCAATTGATTGGTCCGGGTGAAGTGGTTCGTAAACCATTACTGCCCTCTTTCCGCTATCACCCTGCGGTTGGTCAAATCTCCCCTTCTGACCTAACACTCCCTTGGGAAAACGAACCTGTATCTGGCGACATTAGTAATGTGATCGTGGGTGAATGGGCTCGTGAATTAGGCGCTAAGGTGGAAGGACGTCAGGTATCCAGTGCTAAAAGCTGGCTATCGCACCAAGCAGTGGATCGTAGCTCAGACATTCTTCCTTGGGCTGGCGCGCAAGACGTAGATAAAGTCTCACCCGTTATTGCCAGCGCAAGCTATCTCAACCACATTCGTCAAGCATGGAACTACCGTCACCCTAGCAACAAGCTAGAAGACCAAGATGTGGTTGTGACCGTTCCAGCATCGTTCGATGAAACCGCTCGTAAACTCACGCTTGAAGCTGCGCAGTTAGCTGGTTTGAAGAAAATCGTCCTGCTCGAAGAGCCACAAGCCGTATGTTACGACTGGTACGCGCGTCACCAGCAAACCGCAGCTGATGAACTTAAAGAATTACCGCTGATTCTGGTGTGTGATGTGGGCGGTGGTACTACCGACTTGAGCTTGATTGAAGCAAGTTTCTCTTCTCAAGATGAACTAGCCCTTGACCGCATTGGCGTTGGCGAACACTTGATGCTGGGTGGTGACAACCTCGACTTAGCATTAGCACACCTTGCAGAGAGCCGCTTCAACCAAAGTAAGAAGCTTACTGCAGCAAGCCTGACTAAGCTGATTCAGCAAACGCGCAAAGCGAAAGAAAACCTACTTTCAGCGAGTGCACCTGAAGAAGTGAAAATCACCATGCTGGGCAGCGGCTCTAAACTTCTTGGCGGAACAAAGAGTATTGGGCTGAGCAAACAAGAAGTGCACCAAATCGCTTTGGATGGCTTCTTCCCGCTTTCTGATTTCAGTGAAGTACCAGACAAACGCCGCAGCGCGGTTGTCGAGTTTGGTCTTCCATACGTTGCTGACCCAGCAGTGAGCAAGCACGTGGCCGAGTTCTTAACTCAGCACCAACAAGTTGCTCGTGCCGCTCTTGGCATTGAAGACGAAAAACAAAATGCAGTTCCAGTCGGTTTGCTACTCAACGGTGGTGTGTTCAACAGTGAACTTGTGACTGAGCGTGTCACTACCCTACTGTCCGATTGGCGCGGCGCTCCGGTTACAGTATTAGATAACCCACATCCAGATTGGTCTGTTGCACTAGGTGCTGTTGCGTTTGGTAAAGCACGTCGTGGGGCACAGCTAAAAATTGGTGGTGGTGCAGCGCGTTCTTACTTCTTGCATCTTCACGAAAAGAACAAGATGGGCAAAGCGCTTTGTTTACTTGCAAAAGGGACAGAAGAAGGACACGAGATACGCTTAAGTGGTCGTCGTTTCTCGCTTACCCTAGGTGAGCCCGTTCGCTTTAACCTGCTGACTTCTACACACGACACCTTAACCAATAACACCGCTATTCAAAACGGCGTGATGGTTGACGTTGACCCCGACTTATTTGCTCCTCTGCCACCTTATATCACCACCCTTGAAGGTGAAGGCGCCGAACTGCAAGCCAACCAGAAAGAGCGCGTAGAAGTGCAACTGGCGTGTCAGTTGACCGAAGTCGGTACGCTTAAGATGGAATGTGTCAGCGCAGAAGATGACAGCAAACGTTGGGAGCTGGAATTCGAAGTTCGTAACAAGCAAACCGATGACAGCGAGCAAGTTAAGCTTCACCCTAAACTGAACGAATGTAAGGAGCTGATCGCTCGTCTTTACAGCGGTAACAAGAAAAGCGCAGAAAGCAAAGAGATCAAAACCTTAGCCAAAGATCTTGAGAAGAAACTTGGCAAACGTGACGAGTGGGATTTCACTACCCTACGTCAACTGTTTGATACCTTTGCACAAGGTCGTAAGCGTCGCCGTCGTTCTGAACAGCACGAGAAAAACTGGCTTCGTTTGGCAGGTTTTGCACTGCGTCCAGGCTTTGGCGATCCAACCGACTCATGGCGCATTGAACAAGTTTGGGGTCTCTACCAGCAAAACATTCAGTTCAAAAACCATCAAGGCTGGACTGACTGGTGGGTATTCTGGCGTCGTATCGCAGGTGGCTTGAGCCAAGAGCAACAAGAGACCATCTTGGCGGACATCGCGAAATACCTACATCCTGGTGCGATGAAAAACCCACAATCCGCCAAAGCGGCACAAGATATGGGTTACGAATCAATGGTGCGCTTATCTGCCTCTCTAGAGCATCTAGAAGTCGAAGACAAGGTTCTATTGGCAACGTGGTTCTTGAGCAAAGCCATCAACCATAACCAGTTTGAACAAGCACACTGGTGGGCAATGGGTCGCTTGGCATCACGTACGCCTTTATATGGCAGTCAGCATAACGTCGTTCCTCGTGAACAAGCGGAACAGTGGTTGCCTAAGCTGTTAGAGCAGAACTGGCAGAAAGAGCCAATGATCGCTTTCGCAGCCGTAATGATTTGTCGTAAGACGGGCGACCGCCTATTCGATATCTCAGACGACTACCGTGAACAGGTACTGGCTAAGTTGAAGCAAAGCAAGGTGCCTGAATCTTGGGTATCATTGGTTGAAGAAGTCAAAGAGCTATCTGAGAGCGAATCGAAGCGTATCTTCGGTGATGCACTACCAAGCGGTCTGACGCTGGTAAATAACTAAGCTCCCAAACTTATAAACGCAACAAAGCCCTTCTCGTGAAGGGCTTTGTTTTATATGATTCTAATAGCTGACGAAAGACGACTCGTTAGTTCATTTCCGTATTGATCACCACATCACGCGTTTCATTATCCATATCACTGATGCCGACCACTGAGATTTCACGGTCAGATAAATTCTCAATCATGCTGTCTTCTAACCCACCGTCCGTCATCCACGCATAGAATTTTTCCGCAATACGATCCGAACCTTCTCCGACAAACGTTAATGTGACCTTCTTCATTTGTGACACTCCATCAATTTACGATTCAGCCACTTAAGCGTAGTATGTTTCACAAATATCGACATAAACTAGGACTAACTTCTTTTATGAGTATCGAAAAATTTGACGCGATTTATCAGCGCGCTGCCGAGCGTAAAGGTGGTGAAGATCAACTTGAAGCGCTTTTGTCTCATCCACTAAGCAAAGAAGAGCTGGCAGCGATTCCGGATGACCGTTGGCTGGCCGCTTTTTCGATGAAAGTATTCCAAAGTGGGATTTCGTGGAGCGTTGTTCGCAACAAGTGGCCGAACTTCGAAGAAGTGTTCTTTGGGTTTAAGATTGAGCCGCTATTGATGCTGTCAGATGAGCAATGGGAAACCAAAGCAACAGATAAACGCATTATTCGCCACCTCACTAAAGTCATGTCGATCCCTGCCAACGCACGTATGATCCACGAAGCAAAAATCGAATACGGCTCGTTTGGCAAAATGGTTGCCGATTGGCCGCAAGAGAAAATCACCGACCTATGGGCATATTTGAAGAAACGCGGTAATCGCCTAGGTGGCAATACCGGTCCTTACACACTTCGCCAAATGGGCGTTGATACCTTTATCTTGTCTAGTGACGTCGAGGCTTACCTGCGCAATTGCAAAATCATTGAAGGTGGCAAAGATACGAAAAAGTCGCTCGATGCCACCAACAAAGCGTTTGTTCAATGGCAGCAAGAAAGTGGTAGAAGCCTGTCTGAGATCAGCCAAATCATTGCGTTCAGCACCGGTGATAATCGCGTTTAATCCAGACTGAACACAAAATAGAAACGGCGCACTAAATATTGTATTTAGTGCGCCGTTTTTATGTTCATTGGTTCAAGTACACATTTACTTTAAAGCCAGTGATTCCCACTCAGTCAGTAGCTGCATAATACGGTGAGAGTCCTCCCATGTTGCACAAGGGTTCTCTAACGAGATACGCCCTGCTTCAACCGCTTGGCGAATATTGCGCACTTGATAGAAGAAAGCGTCCCCAGCTGC
This sequence comes from Vibrio sp. YT-19(2023), assembly GCF_033337395.1. Taxonomy (NCBI): domain Bacteria; kingdom Pseudomonadati; phylum Pseudomonadota; class Gammaproteobacteria; order Vibrionales; family Vibrionaceae; genus Vibrio; species Vibrio sp. YT-19(2023). Next base: position 180,722 of record NZ_JAWOQN010000003.1, read on the forward strand.
CGGAACAGACACTTCACGCTTCGACGTCTCGTAAATTTCCACACTAAACTGGTTTTCTTGCGTTGGTAGCCATGGATTTGAATCTAACGTAATACAACCTTTGCTACCCAGAATGGTGAATTGGTGTTTCAATCCATGATCTTCTGCGGTGTGTACGCTCGCCGTTTGTTGCTCACCGAATTGCATCATCAAACTCGATTCACAGATATTCCCATCGTTACCTCGTCGACCGATCGCCGTCATTGAACGGTTCTCAAAGGTTTGTTCACCCAACATGGTTTTCACCACCAAATGCACCAATGACATTGGGTAACAACCTAAGTTATACAAAGCACCTTTACTGTCTGGATTCACAAACTGCGCGATCGATGCAATGTAAGAAGTATGCATCGAGCGAAGTTCACCAATCTCTCCCGATTTAAGCACCGAAACCAACTCGCTGATCAACGGGTGATGTAAATACATTAAGCCTTCAGCAAAGAATACCTTGTGCTTTTCGACTGCTTTTAGTGCCAACTCGGCTTTTTCCATATCTACCGAGAGTGACTTTTCACACAGGATCGCTTTCCCCTGCTCTGCCGCTTTAACGATAAAGTCATGATGAAGGTGATTTGGCAATGCGATATAAATAATGTCGACTTGCTCATCAGCAATCAACGCATCGTAATCGTTGAACGTATTCTCGATGCCATATTGCTCAGCGAATGCCTGTAAGTTCTGCTCCGAACGCCCAGCAACCGCGTACAGTTCACTCTTGTCATCGCCTTGGATTGCCTCAGCCATGACTCCTGAGATAAAGCTTGTGCCTAAAATACCCCATTTCATGTTCACGTCTCCTATTGAGCTTGGGTTTCGAATGCTTGAACTAACTCTGCCATTTCAGCCGCAATAAACGCTTGTGTATGCGGCATAGCAAAATGCGCTTCAATCGCGGCGCGGTTTTCATATCGCTCCCAAAGAATCACACGTTGTGGAGCTTTAGAATCCTAGGTCGCATTCGCTTGCAAGCACCCCGCTTCGCTTTGCATATCAAGGCGAAATTGTTCAATGGCTTCAACCACTTGTTGTCTTGGCTTATCGGCATTCATTTTCAGTTCGGCGGTAACAAAAATCGTCTCGCTCATGATGGCTCTCTTTCTCCATTCTTAATCATACGCCCACTGTAATTAACCTCATTTGATTGATAAACTCTGCTTTAGTTATTTCTTTATCAACTCTGGGTGTGCAATGGATAAATTAACAAGCATGAAAGTTTTCGCTTACGTGGTCGAACACGGCAGCTTTCGTAATGCAGCACACCACTTTGATATTTCACCGACCATGGTTGGCAAGCACATGAGCTTTCTTGAGCAAAGCTTAGGTACGCAGCTGATTCATCGCACCACGCGCAAACAGTCCTTGACCGAAGCTGGCAGACTCTACTATCAAGAGTGCCACCGCATTATTGAAGACATCACCAACGCAGAGAACCTAATCCAGACGCTGATCAACCGCCCAACTGGAACAGTAAAAGTTAACTGCCCAGTTACCTATGGTAAAAAGGTGATTGCGCCCATCGTGGCTGACTTCTTAGCAGAATTTCCCGAACTGAACGTTGAGTTAATGTTGGATAACAGTTTGATTGACCCATATCGAAGCGAAGCAGACGTGATTATTCGTATTGGTGAGTTGGTCGATTCATCGTTAGTTGCAAGAAAACTCGGGCAATACGACATGACTTACTGCGCCTCACCCTCTTATCTTAAGCTGCATGCCCCTATCCAATCGCTTGATGACCTTGAACATCATCATTGTTTGGGATTTCAGTACCACCAAGGGGAAAGCCAACAGGTGGTGAACATGCCATCTAATACCTTTGGAAACAGCAACACCCGATTAACGTCTAACAATGGCGATGTACTTAAGTTTGCCGCGTTAAAAGGCTCTGGTGTTCTTCTGCAACCAAAGATCTTAGTTGAGCAGGAAATCCAATCTGGTGCCTTGGTAGAAATTCTCCAGCAACATGCTCCCAAGCCAAAACCGATCCACCTGCTTTACCGTTCAAAACAGCTTTCCCTTAAAAACCGTACCTTGGTCGATTTTATTCTTTCTCATGTGAATCCATAACGTCACCCCATAAAGCGGCGACAATTTAACCATTTAATTAACTTTTGTTGTCGATATGACAAATATTATTGCTTGTTAATTGTCTTTATTTTTCATGTTGTTAGTCAGAGACACCCATTAACTAGGCATAATTTATTGATTCACACCAATTGCATTGCTCTGACAAAGTGACTAGGATTGCCGCCTTTCCTGAGTGAACTATCAAAAAATATCGAGAAATTTAATCTAATTTCTCTTCCTGTTCGTGTGCAATCACAACATTTACACTCATTTCAAATTGCATAAGCACATTCCTTTGCTTATGAAAACGACATTGATTTCTCAACGCTTTTAGTCACGTATGTGGCTTTTTGGCTTGAGAGAGATTTTTATTCAAGGTAGGTCACAAGGACGCTACCCCTTGACTGCATTTACTGGAGGATAAGATGCCTAAAGGTCTAATGCTGACTGACTTTGCCATCGCTGGCTTACTATTGATTTTGGCAAAAGTCATTCGCGTTCACGCGCCATTACTACAGCGTATGTACATTCCATCGGCGGTTCTCGCAGGATTATTCGGTCTAATTTTTGGACCAGCCCTGTTAGACGTACTGCCTTGGACCGATACGTTTACCGCTAACGCAAGCCTATTAACTGCTGCACTTTTTTCTGCGTTAGGTCTGGCAACGGATGTTCCATCACCTAAAACCGTCGCACAGCGTGCTGGCTCATTGTGGGCGTTTAACCAAATCGCTTCTGTTTCTCAGTGGTTGTTTGCGGCAATGTTTGGTCTAGTTCTCACAACCTTCTTCTGGCCAGAGATTAATCCCGGCTTTGGTGTGACAATGTCTGCGGGCTTTATGGGTGGTCACGGGTCTGCCTCTGTTGTTGGTGAAATCTTCACGGGGCTTGGCTGGGAAGATGGCTTCACACTTGGCTTAACGTTCGCAACCGTGGGTATTTTCATTTCAATTTCTGTCGGCATGCTCATGCTGCAATTCGCATTGAAGATGGGTTGGATTCGTAGCTTTACGACATTCGATAGCATGGATGAACACGAACGCAAGGGGCTCGTTAAGCCTGATGATCAAGAGCCGGTAATGAAAGACACCATGTCTTCCCTGTCGGTTGATTCTTTTGCGATTCACGCGGCGTTGGTTGTAGTGGTAACAGCTTTCTCGTATGTAGCGGCTAACTACTTATCTTCTTTCCACGATAAGGTACAAATCCCTACGTTCGTAACTGGCTTCCTTGGCGGCATGCTCGTGCGAATCGTCGCGAAACAAACGAAAGCTTCACGCTATCTTTGTGACGGTGCATTCAAACACGCTGCGGGCATCAGTACCGATTATTTGATTATCTTTGGTATCTCAGCCATCAAGATTACCGTCCTAGCCCAGTATTTAATGCCGATGGTAGTGCTTGCAATCGGCGGTATCGCCTTCACACTATGGCTAATCTTCTGGGTTGCCCCACGTATCATGGGAGAAGATTGGTTCGAGAAAGGCATTTTCTCTTGGGGTTGGTTAACCGGTACGGTTGCCATGGGTATTGCGTTGCTTCGTATTGTTGATCCAAAAATGCGTAGCAAGGTGCTTGATGATTACGCCATCGCTTATGTCCCTGGCTCAATCACTGACATCTTCATCATCTCTTTGATGCCAATCGCGATGTATAACGGCATGCACTGGCAAGCGCTTGGTGTAGGATTAGGTTACATCGCAATTGTCTTATTTATTTGGCGATTCATTTTTAAACGTAACAGCAGTGCTCTGACACACGAATCTTAGTCGCTTTACTCGGGAGGATTTTATCCTCTCGAGTTCATTCCTTGGTTTTTCTCAAAATCACTCCCCACCTCGAAAATAAGCAACTTGTTTTATATTTGAGATTTGCAATCCCGATCTCTTATTATCATTCTTTTTTAATACTTGACCTGAAAGTTTCTATATCAGAATAGCCGCCTATTCGTTTCTAAACATGGAGAAAGGCTGTGCGTCGCTCTCAAGGATTTACTCTTATTGAACTCATTGTGTGCATCATCATTCTTGGTATTGTAAGCGTCGTTGCATTTCCTAAATTTCTTGGCTTACAAAAAGATGCCAGAGTGGCGGTTCTATATGGAGCCAGAGAAGCACTCATGACCGCCAACAACTTTGTCTACACCAAAGCAGTGATTCAATCTCAAGAGACAGTAGATGGCGGCATACAATATAACATTGATCTAGATAATGACGGCCATAACGACCTAATTGGTTACTTTGGATTTATCAAAAATGTTATTCCAGCAAAAGAGCTAGCAGGCTTTGATCCGCAACTCACTATTAACACTTGGTATGGGGTAGATAGCCCAGACGAGCCCTACTTCCTTATTGGTTTTGCAAACAAGCCTGTTGGTCCAGAACATATGTGTTATGTCGAAGTTTACTACCCAGAAACTCCTGGTGGCCAAGTGAAATACAAAATACAAACTGACGATTGCTAATTCCCATATAGAGTGGCAGTAACACTTTTACTTTTGGTGTCTTCATCGTTATTGCAAGGTCATGGCTCCAAAACGACAATTAGCAACTATTTCACATAATGTCGTCGCACAGTTAGCTCATAGAGATAAAACCAGTAATTTGCGCCGACACATGGCTATAATTGAAACAATCTATCGTTTTTAAACCCGCCTATAACTTGTGCTTGTAAACTCATCATTTCGCTCAATAATAGTTCTATAACAAATTCAATAATTTAAAGCGAGAGGCGTAATGAGAATATTCTGGCAGCTACGTTGGTATTTCCAACAAAAGTGGAGGCACTATGTCGGATCCATTCTGCTTTTCGCTGTGATATCAGCACTACAGCTTGTTCCGCCCAAAGCAGTTGGCATCATCGTTGATGGCGTCGTAGACAACACTTTAGATACAAATACGCTGATTCTATGGCTCTCAGGGTTAACTGTACTGATCTTTACTATTTATGGGTGTCGCATCTTATGGCGAATTTGGCTTTTCGGCGCAAGCTGGGAGCTCGGGACCATTCTACGTAACCGTCTATATAGGCATTTATCGACACAGCCACCTCGTTTTTTTGAACGTTACAAGACGGGGGATCTGATGGCTCGTGGCACTAATGATGTGCGTAATATCGTTATGACTGCCGGCGAAGGGGTTTTAACCGCCGCAGACTCTTTGATCACTGGTATTGCGGTTTTAATCATTATGGTAACGCAAGTAAGCTGGAAGCTCACCGTAATGGCGCTTCTTCCAATGCCATTTCTTGCCATCATCATCTTCTTTATTGTGCGTATCCTACATCAACGCTTTCGTGTCGCTCAGGAAGCCTTTTCTACCATGTCAGACATGACACAAGAGTCACTTAATGGCGTGCGAATGCTGCGTGCTTTCGGATTAGAAAACCAAGAGCAGCAACGTTTTGAAGAGGTTGTGGATGATACTGGCGAAAAGAACATCGCTGTCGCAAGAGTCGATGCTAGATTTGACCCGGCAATTCAGTTAACCATCGGTCTTTCTTTCCTTCTTAGTGTCGCTGCTGGTGCTTACCTTGTTGATAAAGGTGAGATCACGCTTGGTGATCTGACCGCATTTACGATGTATTTAGGGTTGATGATATGGCCGATGCTGGCATTCGCATTCCTATTTAACATTTTAGAAAGAGGCTCTGCTGCATGGAACCGATTACAAGAGATCTTTGATGAAAAGCCAGCAATTATCAGTGGCAATAAGCCAATAGAAAATAAACCACTTCCGTTGAAAATTGATATCGACGATTTCCATTGGTCTAGTGATTTACCGCCCGCTTTGACGGAAGTAAACATCGAACTGGAACCCGGAAAAATGTTGGGAGTTGCAGGGCCGGTAGGAAGCGGAAAATCGACCCTGTTAACACTACTTTTGCGTCAACATGATTTAGAAAGCGGCTCAATTAAATTCGGTGATGTCGAGATCAAGGATGCCCTACTTCCACAGTGGCGCAACCGTTTTGCTGTCGTTAACCAAAGTCCGTTTCTATTCTCCAAATCTATCTTCGACAATATTGCCTTAGGCAACCCTAATGCAGAGAAAGAAGAAGTCTATAGAGCAGCAAAGTTAGCCTGTATACATGACGATATTGAGAAGTTTCCTGAAGGCTACCAAACAGAAGTTGGTGAAAAAGGCATTACACTCTCCGGCGGGCAAAAACAACGTATTGCGATAGCACGCGCTATGCTGCTGAATGCCCAAGTGTTGGTTTTGGACGATGCACTTTCCGCTGTTGATGGACGGACCGAACATCAAATCCTTAAGAATTTGGAAACACACTACCGTGATCAAGCCCTAATCGTTATTGCACACCGCCTCACCGCATTGGAAGCAGCAGACGAGATCATTGTCTTGAATCACGGCCACATTACTGAACGTGGGCAACATAGCGCTTTATTAGCGCATCAGGGATGGTACGCCGAAATGTTCGAGTACCAAAAACTAGAACAGGCGATGGAGGAATAATGAATGAACCAGACCAGCACGTTTAAACGGTTAATGTCTTACCCATTATCTCAACCAAAGCCAATGATTAAAGGACTCGCCTTGCTGTTTATTGCAGCGTTAGCTAGCGCCGGCGGCCCTTGGTTGATTCAATATTTCATTGATGAGCACATCGCTAAAGGTGACTATTCACAAAATGTTCTGATTTCGCTAGCAGTAGGTTATATCGCTCTTCAGATCGTATCGGCAACATTCCAGTATTTTCAGTCATTGCAATTTAGCATTGTCGCGGCTAACACGATCAAAGCGATTCGTAAGCAAGTATTTTCTGGCGTGATTAAGCAGCCGTTATCTGCGTTTGATTACACGCCTGCTGGAAAATTGGTGTCGCGAATCACCAACGATACGGAATCTTTACAGCAATTTTATGAGCTTTTGATCGCGACCGTGGTGAAAAACGTGGTCATGATTGTCGTAATGCTTGGCGTTATGTTTTTCATGAGTTGGAAGCTCACACTCGTTGTGCTTGTATTGCTGCCGATCGTCATCGGCTTTATGTACTTGTTTAAGCAGCTAAGTACAGAAAGCTACCGAAAGATGCGTGACCTATTGACTGATATAAATGCGAATCTGAGTGAATCCATTCAAGGGATGAGTGTCATTCAATTAATGCAACAAGAAGAGCGTTTTAATAAACAGTTCAACGAGCTAACCGCAGAGCATCTGGTGGCATCTAAACGAGTGATTCGGCTAAACGGCTATCTGCTAAGACCCTTAATGGATTTGCTCGCTGGTCTTGCGTTGCTTTGCTTGGTTGCGATCTTTGGTTTTAATGGTATTGAGTTGATTGGTGTGGGGGTACTGTATGCATTTATCAGTTATCTTGCGCGAGTTACTGAACCACTAATTGAGATGACTCAGCAACTTGCTCTACTTCAGCAGGCGTTAGTATCAAGCGAACGTGTTTTTGAATTGATTGATGCGAAAGAACAAACTTACGGGGGCGATCATCAACCATTAAGGTCAGGTGCTATCGAACTTAAAGACCTCACATTTAGCTACGATGGTAAACAGGACGTCCTAAAAGACATTTCGTTGAAGGCCAACCACCAAGACTTTATCGCGCTTGTCGGGCATACAGGAAGCGGTAAAAGCACCTTAGCGTCACTGTTAATGGGCTTTTATCCAACTCAATGTGGTGAACTGCTCATAGATGGTCGTCCACTTCAGACATTAGGGAAAGACGTACTTCGCAAAGATGTGGCAATGGTTCAACAAGATCCACATATTCTCCCTGCTTCAGTCAGAGAAAACATCTCTCTCAGTCGGGCGGTTGATGACAATCAAATATGGGATGCGTTAGACAAGGTAGGTTTGGCAGAACAAATTCATCGTTACCCTAACGGGCTAGACACGCAGTTAGGTCAAGGCGAAACTAATTTATCTGCGGGTCAGAAACAGCTTTTGGCGTTAGCACGTGTGCTTGTGGTAAAACCTAAGATATTGATATTAGATGAAGCAACCGCAAATATTGACTCAGGAACAGAGGCTTTAATCCAAAAGAGCTTGGCGGTACTCAGACAAGACATGACGCTCGTTGTTATTGCTCATCGGCTGTCAACTATCCTAGATGCAGACCAAATCATTGTTCTTCATCATGGGGAGTTGGTCGAGAAAGGTACACACAAAGCACTCTTAACGCAAAATGGTCGTTATGCTCAAATGTATCAGTTACAGCAAGCAAACCGACACCTACAACAGATTGAAGAAGACACCAAGCAACTCGAAGAAGCGGTGTGATTTTATGCCCGTGCCTTCTTTTTATTTAGTCGGCATGGGCATAATTGGTGTAACTTCAAAATTTAGCCTTGTTAGCTTCCAATTTCTTCATAATGTGAACTAATTTTCTATTTCTTACCTATTATTGACATAACCCCTCGCTATATCACGCAAGGTCGTTGTAAAATCGTACGGTACTTAAGTCTACTGCCTGTGGCATTGGGCTGAATTCCGCTTTCTAATTATGCACATTAATCTCATGACACAAGTCCATGGACAAAGATAAGTTTACTAACATCTATCGCTTGCCTGGTTCGATTCAAATTCGTATCGGTAAATGGCAAAAGACGTTCCGCGGCACCTCTGATTTAGTTTTACATCAGGCGCTAATGGAGCGTAATAAGCAATTTAAGAAGCCAGACTTTTTACCTAAAGGCTGGTGTGTCACTCCTATTGATGAAAACGACATTACCATTACGCATCACGGTAAATATATCCAAACCGTTATGCGCACAATGCTGGACAGAAAGGTCTCATACAAGCGACTGTTCCTATCTCGAATGAGTCTCGAAGATGGTGAAAAAGTGCTCCACAATTACAAGCTGGAGTGGGTAAGAAAACATAACCAGATCGCCAAAAAGTACAATCAAATTAAAAAGAAACAATATATGAACTTTGCAAGAGAAGAAGAGGAAACCCTCTACCCTTCGATTCCAAAGGGTGAGTTTGACAAAACATTATGGAACAAACTTGTCGTATCATCGTTTGGTCCGCAGAAAAAGTACAAAAACCCGCACTTTGTCCGTAAAGCCGATTTCTAAATAAACACCCCTAAAGTTAGGGGTGTTTATTTATACGTTAACTCACCAGTCGTAAGTTAAACTTGCAATAACATTTTGTCGGTCGCCATACCAACAAAAGCCATCACATGTCGCTATGTACTTTTTATCCGCGATGTTTTTAGCTGCGACTTGTAACTTGTAATCGCCGATTCGATAACTGACCGTCGCATCCATTAAGAAATAACTTGGTACTTTTAGTCTCTCTTCATTGTCTCCGTATGACTCACCTGTATAGCGCGCGCCTAAGCCAACAGCAAAGCCATCAAGAGGTCCATCAAAGAAACGATAATGTGCCCAAGCTGATGATACGGTATTCGCCACTTGGGAAGGTGTTTTGCCAACCCATGCCTTATTGATGTCTTCTTTTATCTCTGCATCAACGTACGCAATGTTCCCGATCAATGTTAAGGATGGTGTCACATTAGCTACAGCTTCAAACTCAACGCCGTTATTTTCTATTTTTCCTATTTGCGTTAATTCACTCAAGTAGATACGAGCCAAGTTTTCTTTTGTTGCCCGATACGTTGCAATATTGAAATAACCATCAAATGAATCCGGTTGGTATTTCATACCGATTTCAAATTGATCACCGCTTTCAGGCTTCGCTGGCTTACCATTGCTGTCTTCTTGAATAATTGGATCAAAGTACTGAGAGTAACTAAAGTATGGCGTGAAGCCAGAATCAGAAATATAAGCCGTTCCCACGCTAAACGTCCACTCTCCATTATCGACTTTCGTGCGAGCACCCGTGGTAACATTATGTACTTCATTACTTGTATCGTCGTAACGTGCCCCCAATAACATCGCCCATTTATCGTTGATCAGCATATGATCTTGAAAGTAGACGCCGAGCTGCTGATTATCGATTTTCGTTCTTTGCTTATCGGTTTCGCTCAATGGTTGTAGCGTATTCGGATCGAGTAACATTATGTTATCCGAATAAGTAGGATTAAATACATTAAACCTAGGATCGGGCAAAGCTCCCATTGGTGTGTTTAATAATGCATTACCATTAGCAACGATAGGGTCATTGGCAAAATCTTTACCATCGATACTGATCATTTGAAAATCTATGCCCAACATCAAGTTATGCTCAACACTTCCCCAATTTACTTGGTGCATCAAACGATTATCGATATTAAAAGCATCAGATGACCCATCTTCTGTTGAAGCACCCCGAAGTATGGTTTTGCGTTCATTTGATGGGTCCAAAGCCGGCCCCAACGCAGGCACGTCAGCCGAGTAAACATACGAATACATTTGTCTTAGCTTAACATCCATTTCGCTGTAACGAGCTGCTTGAACAAATGAAGTGGTATCATTAAATGCATGAGAAAACTCATAGCCTAAAGACACCTGCTCACGCTCAAACGTCTCCCAGTTAGGATTGCCTATCGCTAAACTATCACTGATCTTTCCATTTTTGTTTGGCGTTAACGTTCCTTCAACTGGCAAAAATTGCAGATAAGGATCTGAGTCGTCTTTTTGATAGCTCGTTAGAAAGGTAATTTCAGACGTCTCATTAAATTTGTACGTCATCGATGGAGAGAGAAGAATGCGCTCTGCTTCTACCCCACTAATTCTCGTCCCATTTTTTCTCGCTAACCCTTGAAAGCGGAAAGCTAACTGCTCACTCACCTCAGAGTTTACGTCAAGAGAAAGTTGTTTACGGTCTTCAGAACCGTACTCCAAAGATACAAGTCCTGACCCCCCATCAAATTGAGGTCGCTTACTGACAACATTGATAACCCCACCTGGAGGGTTTTGCCCATAAAGAACAGACGCTGCACCACGTAAAACTTCAACCCTCTCTAACGCAAACGGATCTATTTGCCAACTATAGAAGCCAGAAGAATATAAACGGGTACCATCTTGATACAACCCGCTGTTCGCTTGTTTAAAACCACGAATAATAAACCAATCTTGCTTGTTATCTTCGCCGAAATAATTAGTTTGAATGCTTGGTGTGTACTGTAGTGCGTCAGAAATGCTAATAGAGGCACGATCATCCATTTGCTCTCTCGTAACAACAGACACCGCTCTTGGAGTCTCATTGATAGCAATATCAGTTTTCGTCGCTGCCCGACTCTTCGCTCCGAGATAACTAAAATCTGGACCAACTGCACTGTCTTGCTGCTGTCCAATCACAACTATATTTTCATCTTCCTGAGCCAAGACATTTGGCGTTGATACAGCTAATACAACCGCCATCGACGTTGGTGTCAGCATAAACTGCCGAGTCATATTCTCTCCTTTTTGTCGGCAGCCAAACCAACCCTTCATGACTTCAGCGACCGCTGAAAGAAAAGCGAGTTACGGCATCGCCAGTTGTTTCCGTAAAAGACAAACCAGAGGTTTTGCATAAAGCACTCGCATAGGTTACGAATGCCACTACGAGTGCTTATTTGTATAAGTACTTTCTTGGTTGAGGCTTAGCTCATTTCTATAAGCGGCGTAAACCCCACATTAAATACAAACCGCCAATGAGAGACGCCATAAGCCCTGTTGGTATTTCTTGCGGGTAAAGGATCTGTCGTCCCAACCAATCAGCCAACAACATCACCCCTGCCCCCAGTATCGCGGCGCATAACATGTGTTGTGACGCTTTGTTAAAACCAAATAAGCGAGCTAAATGCGGAGCCAACAACCCAACAAAGCTAATCGGGCCAACAACCAATGTCGCACTGACCGTGAGACAAGCAACTAAAAGAAGCAGTATTGCGCGTGAACGATCAACTCGAATTCCAAGTGCTTTAGAGGAAGCGGCACCGACAGGAAGAATATCTAGCCATCTTACGCAGAGAAAACTCAACCCTATAAAGACAAGCGCAGATAAAGACAATGGGAGTAACGTTTCAACCGAGACATAGTAGGTAGACCCAGACAACCAAGCCAATGCTTGATAACTTCTTGGGTCACCAGTGGCTAGAATAAAGCTCTGTATTGCATTCATCAGTGCGGTTATTGCAATACCAGTCAACAAAATACGCTCCGGCTGAAAGCCTGACTTACGGTTTAGCAGCACAATGACTAATACCGTCGCTAATGCGCCTACGAGCCCGCCTAGAGAAAGAGTGAAAATTGACGAACCAAACCCAGTAAACATCGCGATGATCAATCCCATCGCTGTCCCTGAACTGATACCGATCACTTCAGGACTTGCCATTGGGTTTCCACTTAGGCGTTGAATCATGGTTCCAGCAATCGCTAACATTGCCCCCGCAATTGCTGCTGCAAATAATCTAGGTGCGCGCCATTCCAAAAAAATCCAATTTTGGCTAGCAAATAAGTTTGTCCACCCTTCATTTTGCACAGCAACCGTGGCAAAAAGAACAACAGAAATTAACGTGCCGATCAACGCCAATGAGATCGCTTTAGGGTTTAGCTTGTAAACATGTTGACGGTGTCGAGTTAACACTGTTTGAGTATGGCTCTGCGTCTTTTGTGATAAACGAGGTAACAGCCATAACAGTAACGGAGCGCCCAGTGCAGCGGTTGCTGCTCCCGTTGGTATAAAACTCGCCATTAGCCCTGGCAGTTGCTGAATAACCAAATCGGTTAAAGTCAATAACATGGCACCAATCAGCATTGATACCCAAAGCTTATGCTGGATTTTATTGATACCTATCAATCGAGTAATCGCTGGCGCCGCTAACCCGATGAAACCGATGATTCCTACGGCAGAAACCACCCAAGAAGTGATTAACACCGCAAGCCCAAGACAGACAAAACGCAACTTAGCCAGCGAGACACCTAAACTCTTGGCACCTTGCTCGGAGAGTTCCAACAGACTTAACGGCTTTGCAATCACAAATGCAATGATCGTAGCAAGTGCGATTCGAGGGGCAAGATACGAGAAATCTCCCCATCCACTCTGAACAAGCGAACCGGCTCCCCATATCATTAAGCCATTCAGCTTTTCGGTATTCATCATCAGAATAACCGTACTTAATGATGCAAAGTACAGGTTTATCACTAACCCAGAAACAACGACAACCGTTGGAGATAACGCTCGTCGCCATGACAACAGCATCACCAACCCCATCGATATCACACCGCCGATGAGAGCAACCAAATTAGGCGCGATATCCAACATCCAAGGTGCGAATAGCGTAGCTAACATCAAAGCAAAACTTGAACCGCTCGCCACACCAAGTGTCGTGGGTGAAGCGAGAGGGTTACGCAGCACTTGCTGCATCAATACCCCAGCAATCGCTAATCCAGCACCAGATATAATCGTGGTGAAGACTCGAGGCCACCAGCTAAAGTGAAGTAAAACCGAATCTATAAATTGAAAGTTAGGCTCCCATAAACTGCTTAGAGCTAACGAAAATGAGCTTACTTGGTACAATTGGAAAGCACCAATAGAAAAGGTAAATGCCGAAAGTAACACCACAAAGCTTAAAGGCATCGTTTTCATTGTGTTAACTCCTCGACCTTACTCGCCGTAACTAACTCTGCGAAACGGAGGGCTGAAGGCATAGAACCAAAACTCCAAACGGGCGCGACTTGCATGACCTTTTCACCAGATTGTTGAACAACATATTGCCAAAATGGGTCTTGAGAGAGCTGCTCCGCTCCACCGTAAGGTAATGGCTCTACGATAACAATTTGAGCTTTTATGCCAGCTAACTTGTCGATGCCAACTAGGCTAAAGCCCCAGCTATTCGTCTTTTCATTCCATGCATTACTCAGCCCAATCTTTTCGATAGCCTGAGAGTAAAGACTATTTTGACCAAAAACACGTACGTGCTTTGTATCCATAAACTGAATCATTAGTAGTGGCGGCTGGCCTTTATTTATACGCTGTTTTAATAAAGTAAAACGTTTTTCATATTGTTGGATAAGCGCCTCTGCTTCCGCCTCTCTTCCCAGCTCTTCACCAAACCTCCGAGTGAAACTGGTAAGTACCGACCAATCTGTAATCCCGCTTTCATATAAGTCAATGGTGGTAACCGGGGCGATATCAACTAAGTGATGCTTCATTGAGGAGAAGTACGGGGCAATAAAAATACGATCAGGTCTGAGCTCGTAAATGCGCTCTATATTGGGTTGAGTCCTTAACCCTACATCCTTTGTTTGAGGTGGTAACGGTGGTGACTTTACCCAAGCATCGTAATCTTGCCCTTGAGCAACGCCTACAGGTACGACCCCTAAAGCCAACATCGTTTCAGTTTGTGTCCAATCAACCGACATCACCCGAGGTGATGCGTCAGCTAGTGCTTGAAAAGAACTGACCAAAAGCGCACTAAGTGAGAGAGCGAAAGAGAAATGTTTAAGTCGAGTGTTTGTACTGCTCATTATTCCAACCTTTAGCTTGGCATCGCCACCGGATAACCCGCAGGGTGGTCAGAGATCATCATCTCTATCCCATATATGTCCCTCAACTTAGGTTCAGTAAACACCTGTTCAACATTGCCTTGTGCAATCAAATCACCTTGATGTAATGCAACGATGTAGTCGCAAAATCGTGCAGCCAAGTTGATATCGTGTAATACGATAATAACGCCCAAACCCAGTTCTTGACTGAGTTTAGAGATAAGCTTCAACATATCTACTTGATGGCTGATATCTAGCGCAGACAAAGGCTCATCAAGAAGCAAATACTCGGTTTTTTGGGCTAACAGCATAGCTAGCCACACACGTTGACGCTCTCCTCCAGATAACGTGTCCACTAAGCGATCTGCGTATTTTAGTGTGCCTGTCATCGCCATTGCTTCTTCAACAATGTCGTGATCTTTCTTACTCAAACGTCCAAGTAAACCATGCCATGGATAACGACCAAAACCGACTAAATCTCGACCTAAAATACTGTCGGTCACCGGAAGATGCTGAGGCAAGTAAGCAATATGTTGGGCGAATTTTTTCGCTGAGAGATCGTTAATGCTCGTTCCATGCAGAACCACGTCACCAGCTGTGTATTGCTGTTGCTGTGCCAGCAACTTTAACAATGTGGATTTTCCTGAACCATTGTGTCCAACAAGGGCGTATGTTTTTCCGGGTTCAAATGTCACATCAAACGCTTTTAGCAATGACTTGCCTTCAATCTCAAACTGGAGTGCTTTAGCTTCCAACATCCCTACTTCACCTAATAGCCATTTACGAATAACAGTTATTCAAAGCTCTCATTCGTTGATCACGTTTGCCGTTCTTATTCAACAGAACGATTAATAAGGGAGGTTTTATATAACAACAAAGATACAAATGCAAACCGTTGTCATTATCATTACATAAACAAGATCATTGAGAGAATTGCTAAGTGTTAGTGATAATTTGCTCTGCTGAACTTCATTAGTAAATTATAGGCAGGTCAACGAGAGCAGCGGTCTCCCACTGCTCTCGCATAAATTTGAACGAATACTGCAGCGTATGAAGAAATGAAAAATGCCGCAGTGAATACATTAATGACGAGCGTCAGCGCCAAACTCTACTTCTTTATAGATATCGGCCAGCGACTTTTTACCTTGTTTGTCTTTGGCTGAACGCTTTTTCTTAGTTTGATAATGGTATTCTTGCTCCTGAAGTGCTTGTTCGTGCTCTTTTGCTGACTCAACAAACTCAGGATTTGCAAGTGCTTGTTGGCGTAAGCGGTTTACTCTTTCAAGGGTTTCCCACAACATACTTCACCTCCAAACTTATTACTGTATATAAAAACAGTATTGTTTAAATATTCCTCCTCGTCAACATTTCAACTTTGTTACTGCTCTTCACATTAACCCCAAGCCTGTATAGTGCTCGGGATATTTGTGGATGATTTGCTTTATATAACCTTGATGCTCTCGCAGAGCATCAACACATTCTCGAGATAACCACCCCTGATATACCCATTTTTCAAGTTCTAACAATGCGTATGGGATGGACCACGCTTGTCTATACGGATGGTGCGTTGTCATAAAATCAAAGGCATTCGCGGCAGCCGTAATTTGGGCGACTATTGGTATATCATCATTGGTTAAACCATAAGGATAACCAGTGCCATTTAAATTTTCGTACTGATAAATAATCATCTGCAAAAACAAAGTCACACTCGGGTGAACCGGATTTCCGATACGGGCAACTATGTCATCCGCTGAATCGATACAACGCTCAATATGTTGAATCAATATCGCCTCTTGTTCTTGAGAGTAATTTGTTCGGCGGCTAGCAATTTCAACTGGCAGCTGACTATCACCGAGCGCATGGAACTGAGCAAAAATACCAATATCTTCGACCATTTCGTCATTCAGGTGATAACGATCCGCTAACTGCGTTGCGATAATTTGACTGTAGTACTTCATGCGTTTGGTATGCGCGTAATACTCAGGTGAATAGCCTGGCATCATACATTGCATTCGGTTCGCTAGCGTTTCTATCGCATTGACTACTTGAGTTTCTGATTCAACCGCAAATCGAATCATTTCGAAATAAGGTTTAAGACCATTCAGCGCTTCTAAACTAAACGCATCACGTTGAGTGGAGTTCAAAAATACAAAACCAGTAAAAGCTTTATTGTCATAACAAGGAATAGCAGCCGACGACTGATATCCGTGTTTGAGTAAAATTTGAACCCGAGGACAGTGATTAATATCATGAAGGTCTTCGACGATACGAGGAACCGCGTTTTTAGAGGCAATATTGAGGTGGTGGAGTTTACGGAATGCTGATTCGTGATGGGCTAAACACCAAGTGTCGAACTCACTTTCTGCAAATGATTTGAGCACATCTTGGTCTGGGTGATATTTTGCAAATGACACCCTATCAATACATGGCAAGTGCGCCTGCATCCTGCCTTTTAGCGTTTGCAGTTGCTCGTTAAGCGGTTTTGCAAACGGGTAAAAACTCCGGTGCGCCATGCTTCACCTCCACACCAAAGCAGAGAAACAAGAAAAGCTCATTGTGTTGCAAATTCAATGGTATTTTGAGCGGTTTTCTCCACTTAAATTATCGATATACCACAACTTAAGTGTACGAAATAAAAGCACATTTCTACCAATTTTTTCACCGGATATCTTACGGTAATTTGATCCAGATTAAAAAAGCCAACGAGCGAAACTCGTTGGCCTAACAATACTGATTGATTACGATGGACTCAGTAACTAGAAGTTATTCAAAGAACGTTCTAAACAACTAGCCTAGAGCAGGAAGCACACCCAGCGTAATTAACACCTGAGCGAATACGATGCCAGTGCCAGCGATGCCCGTTATCACTAACGCACCTTGACCACCTGCGACGCGGTACTCCCCAGTAAAATCATCCGATTTACGAACCTTGATCACCATAACCAAAGGCAAAAAGATGGCTAAAATCGCTAAGGCAATCGCTGCATAGCCCAAAGCCATAATAAAGCCTTGAGGATAGAAAAGTGCGAAGCCTAGCGGTGGAGTAAACGTCACTAGTGCCGCAATCAAACGATTAGGCTTATCGTTACTTCCTTTGATGGTATCACCCAAAAATTCGAATAGACCCAAACTCACACCAAGGAACGATGTCAACAATGCCAAGTCAGCAAACACACCAACAATGCTACCCAAATTTGATTGGTGTACTGTCTGAGATAGTTGACCAATCAGTGCGCTCAACCCTCCGTTCTCAACAAGCGTACTTTGGCTAACCACACCCAACGTCACGATTTGCCAAAAGATATAAATAACGAGTGGAATCGTCGAACCAATAATAACGGCTTTGCGTAAAGAAGAAGTGTCACCGTCTAAGTAACTCACAATTGCAGGTATACTTCCGTGGAAACCAAACGAAGTAAAGATCACCGGAATCGCCGCTACAACAAGGCCTTGTTCGATTGGCATACTTAACAAGTAAGATTCCGTAACGTTTGGAGCAAGAAAAGAAAGCACCGCAACCATTGCAATGAGCTTCATCGCGAACAGAACTCGGTTTACTTTATCGACCGTACCGGTACCCACTGTCACAACTAAAGTCACAATCAAGGTAAAGATTATCGTTGATGTAGGCCCTGAAATATCGAGGTCAAACCATTGTGCAAGGCGGTCTCCGAACTGAGCACCACCGCCAGCGATATACGCTGCACATAATGAGTAGAAAAGAAACAACATCGCAAAACTTGCCACCCACTTGCCTTTTTGACCTAGGATCTGTTTCGCCAAAGTATGAAGTGTAGCACTACTCTCCGCATGTTGATGAAGCTCAAGCATAAGCAAGGCAGTGAAAGCCATCAGAGCCCATAAACCTAGCATGATGATAATAGAAGTTGAAAAACCAATGCCGGCAGAGGCAAGTGGAAGCGCTAGCATACCAGCGCCTATTGTAGTGCCCGCAATAATTAGCGTACTACCGAATACTTTAGAACGACTCATTGTATATTAATCTTTACACTTTATTAGAAATTATCAGTATTAGATCGGGCAACGGCGGACCGAAACCAACACCATATTTGTATTGCCGTCGATATTGTAGGATCTTTAGCAGAAGATCAAGCAAAGTGTAAGGATAAAAAACCACACATGTAAACTATAACTTACACCTTACTGATATTTAACAATAACTGTGTGCATTCTTCCCTGTTCATGAACTTGGGAACAGGGTAATTCCAGTGCGCCTCTTTCAGAATTAAATCAACAAGCGCATCAGCATCTTCACGTTGAATGAGCGCACTGGTTTGCTCAATATCAATAGTTGAAAACAAGGACTCCAGATTCGCCAAAAAATGCTGAGCACTTGCGTTACCTAACTGCCCCTCGGCCGTCAACTCATCGAGCTTTCTTAGTTGAGGCTCAATCTCTGATAATGAAAAGCGCAGCACAGGCAACAAGGCTAATCCGTTTGCCATACCATGAGGTATTCCATATCTCGCACCGAATGTGTGAGCAAAGGCATGAACATAACCCAAACTCGCTTTGGTAAATGCTAAACCCGCGTAATAGGATGCCATAGCCATTTTATGACGAGCTTCGACATCATCCCCTTGCATCACAGCCCTAGGAAGATATTTAAAAATGAGTTTAATAGCGGCAACCGAATAAGCCATCGTTTCTTGAGTAGCGTTTTTCGATACATAGGCCTCAATAGCGTGGGTTAATGCATCAACGCCAGTATCAGCCGTGATCTTAGGAGGTAAACCAATCATTAAATTCGCATCTAAAGCTGCCATTAGTGGCACCAACTTTGGATCCATTAAAGGGGTTTTAATGTGTGAGGAGGGATCTGACACGACCGCAGCGATAGTAACTTCACTTCCGGTTCCAGCCGTTGTTGGAATAGCAAAAAGCGGCGCTGGCATTCGCCATACCTTCAATAGTCCAGCTAATTTTTTTATTGGCCGTTTATTGGTAACTTTCGCAGCGATGACTTTTGCACAATCCATTGCAGAGCCGCCACCCAAAGCTAATATGCCCTCACAATGAAAACGATGATAAGCCTCTAGACCGCTCTCAACCTGATCATAGGTAGGATCGGGCTTAACTTGCGAGAAAACATCTAACTGTAAATCGAGTTGTGCTGCTGCCTCAAGCACCTTATCTACAATACCGACTTGGACTAACCCTTCGTCGGTAACTAACAAAACGCGTTTAAATCCCAGCTCGGTCATCGATTCTAATAGCTCATTCATCGAACCAGGGCCGGAAAACAAGGTTGGTCTCGGCATAGGAAGGATATGGGCTGCAATTTTTAACCCAGCGGTGTAACTCCGGTATAAACGATGCTTCAACATACGAAATCCTTTTCATTTAGAGCTATCATTCTAGCTACTTTTACTACCTATGCTTACTTTGCAATCACACATTTTCAATAAACTTATCTCACTAAAAGGGCTAGCATCGCTGGGAAACCGTACCATTTTATTATCTTTCCTCAACGACATGAGCTACAGAGAAAATGTTTTCAACGACGCTCTATTGTCATGTAGTTAACAAGCTTCTTTCCCTATTACTCTGTTAGTTACAGAGCGAGCCTCGAAGAAGTCTTCTTATTTTTTGCCTTCAAAAGCAACAATATGAATTCTGTTAATCACACATCAATACCGTGTGTCTCTGGTTGAGCCCGAGCACGATTTACAAAAATAAAAATAAGAATGCGTTACATCATGATTTATTGTCGTTTTCAAATAAGTCAACAAGAGCAACAATAATCTTTCAAAACTTATACTTAGTTCAAATATCTGACTCTTAACCATGAGCTTCAGGTGATATTATTATGCAACTAGGATTATTATCCCGCCCATAATCAAAACTATGTCTAAACGCCCACCTTTTTGGGGTCTATTCGCTGTCGTACCCAATTTTTCCTATCACCTTCTGATTTGGGTTTAGCGTGGGCTAATTAGCAATGTCGGTATAAACCATGAATCATTCTTGCCATTCCCATACGGACATGGGCTTTGAAGTCGATCTGAAACAAGCACTTATCTGGGTTGCTCGAGCACTCGACTATGTAGGTGTTGATGATACGCACCATAGCCACCGTGTCGCTTACATCGCTTACCAATGTGCTCGGGTCATGAACTGGGAACCAGAAAAAGCGGAGTTTTGCTACTTCGCAGGGATGATCCACGATTGTGGGGTCTCCGAAACACAAGAACATAAAATGTTACTTGAGGAGTTGGTGCCACAAGATGTAAAAACACATTGCTTAAGAGGATACCGAAGCCTCAAGCAGTGTCGTTTGTTGCGTCAGTTTGCGACACCTGTTCTTTACCACCATACACATTGGAGTGAACTAAAATATCTTGATTTACCGCCTTTTGAAAAAGAGGTCGCTGCCCTACTCTATTTAGCCGATCGTCTCGATTTTATGCGTTCCAAATACGTCATGAACTGCCACTGTGACATTGTCACACTTCATGAAGAACTAATTGCAGAATGCATCATGGCAAACGCTGGAACTTTGTTTAATCCAGACATGGCTAAGGCAATGGTTAAGCTCGTTATGACCGACGCATTTTGGTTCGCGATGGAGTCTGAAAATATAGAAACCATCGGATTAAACTTTAAAAGCATTGATTGGCTTCAAAAACAGCTCACCATCCAAGATATGAATAGTTTGGGCATGTTTATCGCTCGAATTGTTGACGCAAAAAGCCCATTTACTTATCAACATTCGCAAAAAGTGGCGGAGTTATCTCGGTATCTAGCCATCAAGCTTGGGCTCTGTGAGCACGACCAAGAGATGTTATTTATTGCTGGGTTGGTGCATGATATCGGAAAGTTAAAAACACCAGATGAGATTCTTCATAAAGAAGGCTCTCTTAATAAACAAGAGTATACGCGTATTAAACGCCATACAATTGATACTCAGCTCGCATTACACAAAGTGTTTCCCAACGCTAAAATAGCGGAGTGGGCCTCTAATCATCACGAGCGTTTGGACGGTTCTGGCTATCCTTATCATAAAACAGGAGACGAACTCGATGTACCATCGCGTATTGTCGCGGTTGCCGATGTTTTTCAAGCTCTGTCTCAGGACCGTCCCTACCGAGGACGAATGGCTCAAGCACAAATCGCCGCGATTATGGGCGAGCAAGTCGCTAAACAAGAACTTTGTTCTGACGTCTATGCAGTGCTAGAGCGAAACATGACCGAGTGTTACGAGCTATCAACTAATGTTTAATCGATAAAGGGCGTATCTACGCCCTTTGCTGATTTTATGCTGGTTGCAAACCAATCATTTTGCAATATCAAGTACATTGTCTCGCACACCATTGATTCTGAACCAACCTGCAATGCTGAACCGCTCTGCGTTGGTCGGTAAAACCTCATGCGGGAATTGCTCAGATAAGAATAAAAGTAAGCGTCCTGATTGAGGAGGGATGGTTGCTATCTTATTATCATTTAGATCGTAAACCACCAATTCACCTGCATCCTTTTCCGTCCAAGATTCGTTCATGTAAAAAACGGTTGTCAATCGACGGTTTTCATTGCCCTTAAAACAATCTAGATGCTTTTGGTAGAAATCCCCTTCCTCGTACTTGGCAAAGTGAGCTTCATACTCAAAAAGTCCCAGAAACAAGTGACGGTTCACTTCTTGGCGTATTTCTTCCATCTTATCTAAGTAAGAAGTAACCGCGTGCCCCATATTGGGCGACAACCATTGAATTTTGTCACTTCGAATTGATTCAATACGAGTCACATCGTCATTACGACCAATACGCGCTTTTTTCCAGTTACTTGGAATGCAGTCTCGCAATTGATCCACTTCTAGTTCAGAAAGAAAATCATCCCAGATGTAGTAGCCATGGGTTGCTAACGCATCGATCATTTTATCCATTATTGTCGTTCACTCATATTAGTTGGGCGGTCTATATAAAAAATCTTCAACCCCACAACAAATGCGATTTTTTGTCGAAACGACAACAAAATAAAAAGAGAGTAAAAATAGGTGATGACAAATATAAAAATGCCGCTCATATGAGCGGCAATATCTTTTATTATTGACGAGCTTCTAATCTGGTTGGATGAACTCGCAACGGACTAAGACGTTTAATAGTCGGGCGTTGTTTGTTTTTTAACTGGATATGACAAAGTTCCAGAATTAAGCCGAATGCCATCGCAAAATACACATAACCTTTGTTGATATGAATTTCGAAGCCTTCTGCCATCAATAAACCACCTAACAAAACGAGGAATAACAAAGCAAGTGTCTTAAAACCAGGGTAACACGACACCAGGTTATTGATTTTTTCTGCTGTCATGACCATCACGATAGCAGAAGAAACAATCGCTGCGACCATAAGTGGGACATCACTTGTCAAACCAACGGCGGTTATCACCGAGTCCATCGAGAATACAGCATCCACGGCAACAATCTGCAACAGAACTACCGCTAAACCAGTACGGGCGTGAGTTGAGTGAGCAGACTCGTTGTGATTTAACCAACTCCACAACTCTTTCAGGCTTTTAGCCAAGAGGAATGCACCACCCGCAATCATGATGACGTCTCTTCCGGTAAACGCTTGGTTCGCCAAAGAAAATAGCGGTTGAGTCAATTGCATGATCCAAGAGATTGAAAACACTAAACCAATACGAGCAATAACAGCAAGACCAATACCAAGGTTTCTTGCCAGCTTACGTTGGTGCAGCGGCAGTCTTTCACATAAGACAGAGATAAAAACGACGTTATCAACGCCTAAGACAACTTCAAGCGCAAACAAAGTGGCGAAAATAGCCCAAGCTTCTGGTTGCATAAAAAGTTCTAGCATGAGCATGTCTCCAATAATAAGAAGACATATGGTGAAGGGTTTTGTCGACTAAAGGGGTCGTCCATTAATTATTTATACCTTTGTTACTGAGGGATCATGAGTAAATCACCAAACAATCAACAAAACAATATCTATTTTAATTAACAAGGAACAAGTTTAATTCGTGTACAAATCAATCAACTCCTCCAAACTGATTAAAATTACATAGAAGCTTTAGAATTGAATAAATGAAAGCATTAAAGTCCAACAAAACTAAGATAAATTTCTAGACTTATAAGCACCATCAATCCTTATGCAACCCATTAAATGCATTGAGCTCAAAGAGAAACAGGCGTATTTCCGAGATAAACAATAGTAAAAATTTGTTTCATGCTGATATACTGCCAAAAATCATAAGAAACCATGCTATTTATGGACTACATTGCTCTTTCGCGTATAAGCCTTAAACATCTAACTGTTTTACATATGTTGTTAACCACTCACAGCGTCACACTTGCGGCAGAACGCTTGTGTGTAACACCGTCGAGCGTCAGTAAAACGCTCGGACAGTTGCGCGAAACGCTAAAGGATGACCTTTTTTACCGTGATGGCACTCGCTTAGTGCCGACAGCATTTGCGCTGCATATAGGCCCATCAATCCATGGCATACTCTCCAGTATGAATGGGTTATTACATCAAGGCTCTTTTAACCCGGCTTACTATCAAGGTAGTTTTTCATTAGCAATGCGTGAAAGTTCGTTTGAGCTCTTTGCGCCAGTTCTACAGCACTTGTCCCAACAACTGAGTAACCACGCGCACTTGAATGTCCATGCGAAAGAGGAAATGAGCTTCGATGCATTAGCAAGAGGTCAAGTGGATTTTTTGTTGCTTCCTCACGATCTCAGCCAACCACCCACACAAAATAAAGACTTGGTCTGGAAAACCATTTTGAAAGACGAAATGGTTTGCTTAATGAGAGCATCGAACCCACTCGCTGAGCAACCCTTATCTGTTGAAAGTTACCTTTGTGCAAGACACATCGGTATTCATGATAAAGATCTGTCACAACCTTATTTTGAGCAAAATCTCACCCAAAGGCATTCAAAGCGAAACTTGGCCATGCGTGTAGCCGACTTTGGTTCAGCTGCGGTGATGTGTCAGCACTCGGATTACTTGTTCACATGCTCCAAGCTTTGGGCAAGAGCGGCAATGCAAGCAAAAGGTTTGGTTGAACAAGCTCTTCCATTCGATTACGGGCAAGTAGCCTACAGCCTCGTTTGGAACAAAGCGAGCTTAAACGATCCCGCTTTAAAATGGTTACAGCAACAATTACTCGACGCTTGCGCCATGTTAGATGCCTGTGATGCGTAAGCATAGATAAACAACAGTACTACGTGAGTACTGTCGGCACGGTGATAGGGTTACTCACGTAGCATCGAAGCTCTGATTTTAAGCGTTCGATATCATGATGAGAGCACATATCCCAAGTTAATGCCTCCCCCATTACTCCGTGATGCTGAAAGGCATTTAAACGGATAAGCACCGATTCAGGAAGAGTACTCAAGTAACGTCCAATTGCTACGATTTCTATATCTAAATCACTTTTTTGGGGAATATGCAGTAAGCGGACCTCGTACAATTTTTCGTGTTCAACTAGGTATTGAAGGGTTTTAAATACACGATGATTATCACGCCCAGTTAGCCACTGATGCGTCTCCGTCTGCCACGCTTTCAAATCGATCATTGCGCCATCCAGAAAAGGTAGAATACGCTGCCAACCAGCAACCGCTAAAGAACCGTTACTGTCGATGAAACAAGAGAGGTGCCGTAATTCAGGATCTTGTTTTATCCCTTTAAACAGCTCAATAATGAAAGGAAGTTGTAAGGTAGATTCCCCACCGGATACTGTAACACCACTGATGAAAAAGCGATGCTTGCGTATCAAATCGAGCATTGTTACTACAGAGTAGTCAGTAATTTTTGGATTAGATTGGTTCTGACATATCTCTATACAATGATCGCAGTGGGTGCACTCCTCTTTAAGCCAAACAACGTTGTTGTTTTCGTCGAACTTCAATGCGCCTGCTGAACATTCACTCACACACTCACCACAATGATTACAATGGTTTATCGTGTGAGGATTGTGGCAGTTCAAACACTGATAGTTACAACCCTGTAGAAAGATGACTAGACGAATTCCTGGCCCATCAACACAAGAGAAAGGAAGGATACGAGTGACTTTTGCCAAAAGGCTTCCACTTCGTCTAGACATCTTGTTCTTTCCTAAACCGAACTTATGCCTGCGTGTAAGTCGGTGTTACTTCATGACTCACCACACGTGGTGAGCGTTCTAAAATTTTGGTATTTTTTGCTGCTTCTGCACCTAGAAACGTCGTGTTGGTTCTCGAACCTTCTTCATCATATTTCGCGACGTCTGAAAGTTTGATCATGTAGCCTGTCACGCGAATTAAGTCATTTGAAGTGACATTCGCGGTAAACTCACGATAACCAGCATTTAGTGCCCCTTTACATAAATTGAACATCGCTTCTGGGTTAGATTTCACCGTTTCATCAATCGTCAAAATATCGCTGATACCCGCACGATAATGCTGATGATGCTTCGCCGTTGCTTGTACATAAGTGACAGGGTCTGGCTCTGCACCATAAGGCAGACGTACACCTGGCGTAACATCATGATCTAAGCTAATGCCGCCTTGTGCATGTAAGAGCGCTTTGCCATCTAAACCATATTTCACCGGGGTTGAGTCCACCAGTTTAGCCAGTGTTGCTGAAACATCATGAGCAAAAGTATTTGCTCGATCATTTTTTCCGTATCGCCCTATTTGCCCTTCTTTTTCAAATAGAAGGTTTACCGCTTCGGCCATGCCGTAAACGCCATACATTGGCGCGAAATAGGACTCTTTTATCAACCCTTCTTGCGTCAAAAAGCCTTGAAAGAAGTTCGATTTTTCATGCAAGTGCGTGCTTCTTGCGTTTATGAGCTCGACCATTAATCGATGGTAAGAAGGCAACGCACTGTTTAAGAAGTCGTTACAGTCTGATGCTCGTTTTGCAACTTCTTTTAAATTCATTCGCACCAATGTGTTCGAGCCACCTGCTAATGGAAGCGAGTTGTAGCAACTTACAATACCAAAGCGTGAGCCGTTGTAGGCTTTCGCGTGCATTGGGTAATTGGCAATATGCGGTTTACTGCATTCACAAATGTTCTGTGTCGCTTGACGAAGTAAATCATCAGGTGTAACTGTCTCGTCGTACATAAAGGTGAGATTCGGTGCGATCTGCTTGAGCTCCGCATCTACTTTTAAAACAGTGCGACAAATAATGTTGTCTGTCGGTCCGACATTCACATGCATAAACGCATCTGGCAATGTGCGATCCAGCATGATCCAAAAATGTTTTAACTTTTTGTAAATCTGGCTCTCTGTTAGGTCGCCTATGTAAGGCAACAAGACATCATCTAACTGGCCTAAGTAAACCGGAATGTTCGTTACCGAAGGAACATGATGGTAAATGATGGTCAGCATGTTCAACGCATCATCGAAATCATCAGCCGGAGACAACTCTAAATAGTCTGAGCCTTGCGATAGAAATTTAGCGTAATCAGGCAACACATAGCGAGGTTTAAACGGTGCATGACCTTCAAACATATCGCAGATGATGCCTTCATCCATTGCTTGTCTCAGTGATGAGGATACGGTCATGTAAGGAATGCACGCTTCAGCCTCTAAAGCTAAAAAACTCGACTTCTGTTTTGGAGAAAGACGGACGTCGGTCGCGATATCTAGAAAACGTTGTTGTAGTTTAGAAAGGCTTGTCATCTAAGATATTCCTACAAAGTAACCACAAGCCCACAAGACAAAATACGAGCTCTATCCCTAAAGAGTAACGTGATTTTACTCCTGCTTGGCTGTTGCCACTAATGAAAATAAACAAAACGTCTATTTCCATTCTGGAAATAAGACAAAGCTAAATTAGCGCATTCCAACTTACTATATGGGAAAACCTAACTGCGTACCGAAGTCTGTCTTATTTATCGGTTTGCCGTCGACAACATCACGCCTGCACCAATAAATACTCCACCAGTCAAACGATTGAACAACTTCGCTCTTCCAGCGACAAACAACCAATCGGAGGCTTTTACCCCTAACAATGCATAAAATGTTAGCCAGCTAAGCTCAAAAACCACAAATGTAGACGCGAAAATCGCGTATTGAGACAGTAGCGGTGCGGAAGGTTCTATGAATTGAGGAAACAAAGCGGTGAAAAAGACTATCGCTTTGGGATTACTAGCGCCAACAATGAAACCACTAGTGAACGCGCTAAACGCTGTCGCGGAACTTTGAGTCGTTGCCGTTTTATTAAAATCTGTCTGAGATGAGCGCAACGCTTGAATACCTAACCAGATTAAATAAGCGGCGCCACACCATTTGATAATATTAAAAACTAACTCAGATGAAGCAATGACAACTCCCAGCCCGGTAAATGAGAGCGTAAGGATGATCGTAATCGCAGACAAACTGCCAAGCGCAGTCATGAAAGCAATACGAAACCCACTACTCACTCCTTTACTCAAACACAACAGTGAGCTTGGTCCTGGTGAAGCTGTGAGCACGAGAATGGCAAGAGTGTAAAAAATCCATGTATCTATTTGCATTGGCATCCCTTCCAGCAAAATGAGGTTTATAGCCCATTGTGTAGAACTATTTTATCGCCCGGTTTCTATCCATGAAGCCGAGGTCTTAATAACCATCTTGCATCTAAATAACTTAGAAAAAATTAATAGATCGTTATGCAAATAAAATACGATCTACATGCAAGGATGTAAAGCCTGTTGTATAAGCTTATCTATTTCTCTTAATCATAAAAAGG
Source organism: Vibrio sp. YT-19(2023) (assembly GCF_033337395.1). Classification (NCBI taxonomy): domain Bacteria; kingdom Pseudomonadati; phylum Pseudomonadota; class Gammaproteobacteria; order Vibrionales; family Vibrionaceae; genus Vibrio; species Vibrio sp. YT-19(2023). Next base: position 208,922 of record NZ_JAWOQN010000003.1, read on the forward strand.
CTTAGGATCGATCTCTAACGATGAAGGCGCGATCGCTCTTTCAATTTTGTACGCACTCGTTTTTAAATCCACCATCGTGACATCAATGTATCGTTTATACTTGCGGGAGTAGAAACATTTCACTTCTGGCTTTAATGCTTGAGATTCATTTGAAGACCAAACAATACCAACACGCCCATCGTTCAACTCGACAATAGAGCCTACGGGGTACATCCCAATGCAATTAATGAATTTGTAAACTAAGTCTGCGTCTAAATGAAATGGCGTTAGACTCAACAAGATTTTAAACGCTTCGGCAGAACTCATGCCTTTTTTGTAACAGCGATCAGCCGTTAGCGCATCGTAGATATCTACAATACAGCTCATACGGCCGTGAATTGGAATCTCCTCCCCCTTCAAGCCTCTAGGATAACCATTGCCATCTAACTTCTCGTGGTGCATCAAACAAACATCACGGCTTACGTCACTAAGTCCTTTTACGTGAAGGATTATCTCACCTGCGAACACTTGATGTAGCTTCATATGTTCAAATTCTTCAGGCGTTAGCTTCGCTGGCTTGTGCAAGATCTTATCATCGACTTTAATTTTACCTACATCATGAATAATGCCACCTACAGCAAGCTGTTTTAGCGTTGGCTTATCCAAGCCCAAGTACTTACCGAATGACACTAAAAGACAAGCGACATTGACGGAGTGTTCCAATAAGTAAGAGTCTTTTTTTCGGAGTGCAGAGACACACTGCAACGCATCTGAGTCAATCAAAACACTTTCAATGACATCGTCAGCCCAAGCTTCTACTTCATCAACTTCAATGATTTTTCCTTCAAAAGTTTGATTCAATAGTTTCTGCGCCAAATCTTTTGCTTCAGCGATCAGCTTTTTGGCTCGCTTGTGTTGGATGTCTCTCGAACGATAAGTTCGTTGACCCCTCTTAAAATCTGAGTGTTTCTGCTCTCTCGTCTCTTTAGTGGCATCAGTTGATTCATCTACAGGCTTGAAGACACACTGCTGCGAAGATAATGTTTGATCTACCCAAACATACTTTACGCCACTTGTAGCAAGCTTCTTAATGCCTTCAGGGCTAGATATCCGCCCTGCATTGGCTAAATTGACGCGCTTGTTGTGCTCTATCGCGGTAACAAACATACCAACGCCGATATCAGCGAGCGCAATTTTGATTGAATTTTTCGGATCGTACTGCATATAAAGAAGGCTTACTCGATATTAACGTCCGCATTATAAGAGATTTGATTACTTGGCGTGATAATAAATTTGAATTGATTACAATTAATGAGCATCCTGTCAATTAATAATCGGTCGCGCTCATTAAGTCCTTTTTGTTATTATGGTTTTATCCAAGATAACATATATACAAATGACGTTAGAAAACAACACATTGATACCGACACAACTGAAAATAACTTTAGGATAATTATTCATAAATATTTATAGATTGCGGACGGCATCAATAACTGTATTTTATAAATGATTTTTACTGTTGACTATTTTTTATAAATGTCGATGATTAGCCGCCTAATCTTAGTATGTTATTAACCTAGTAGCGCATAAAATGATAGCCAAACAATTTGAACTGACACTTTTGTGATTGTAATGTACGCCAGCAGATCAACTCTATGTTATCAACCCCAACACTCATCTCTGATGCTAAAAGGCTCGAGGAGGAAATATCTTGACCACCATATTTGACCAACAAGTCTCAGATAGTGACCGAGAGTTCCTAAAAATCGTCGAAGAACGATTCATTCATATCTTCGATGTATTTAACGAAGGCCTCTTTTACATGGATGAGTTTGGCACCATGGTATTTTATAACAAGGGCTTTTATGAGCAGCTTGGTATCAACGCTGGTCGAATCAGCTTAGAGCAATGGTTAGACCTTGTTCACCCTCTCGATCGAGAAAGACTCTCCACTCGGGTCGATGCTCACATCATTACCAACAACACGAGGGTCACAACGACCTACCGCGTGCGTAAACCCAATGGACAGTACGTCTGGATTGAAGGCGTAGCCATGACCAAAGAAACAGAACATGGTCATTATATGGTTGGTAGCCACCGTGATATTTCTGAACGCAAGCTGATGGAAAGCTACATTCATCAAGTCGCATTTCATGACAATGCGTCAGGTATGGCTAATCGCGCCCATCTCTTGCTGGATATTGAAGATAGTGCGCGAGCCACTGATTCTTGTGCATCTATCTGTTACATTCAGATAGAAGAGATTAAATCTTACTTAAATCAATATGGCAGCGAGTTGGTCGATGGGTTAGTGGAAAAATTGCTACAAACTCTCAGTCACCTACCTTCTCCAAATAGTTCTGTATATCGCGTACATGATGATGACTTTGCGATTTTGATTCACGATGAATGCTCGGTAGAAACGCTGCAAAGTTACGCCGAAAGTTTAAAGGAAACCTACCACGAGGCAGTGATTGAAGAGGGCCAATACTTAGGAAGTAACATTAGTATTGGTTTGTATCCTTGCATAGATCCAAGTCACTCAGCAGAGGAAATATTACGTAAAGCAGCACGAACTTGTCAGTACGCAAGCGAGCAGAATAAAGACCGTGTTGCGGTTTACAGTGAGAAAACTCAGCATGCCGTAGACCGTTATTTCTTTATTGAACAAGGTCTAAAAAGTGCACTAGAAAAACAGACATTAAGCGTTAAGTTTCAGCCAATTATTGACGCCAAAAGCTCAAAAGTAGTGAGCTTCGAATCTCTGGTTCGCTGGCGTAGCAAAGAGTTTGGCGAAATTTATCCAGACGAATTCATCCCCGTTGCAGAGAACAAAGGTTTGATTGTCGAACTCGGATATCAAGTCTTTGCCAAAGCGTGCGAATTTATCAAAAACTACCGTGAGCGTTACCAAAACCAAGTTCGTGTCAACGTGAATGTTTCTGTACTTCAGTTAATGAACAGTGAATTCCCTGCGCGAATTAAAGCCATGGCGGATGAGGTTGGTGTCGATCCTGAGTCTATTGTTTTGGAACTAACAGAAACGTTTATTTTGGATAATAATCAGACAGCCATTGCCCCTCTGAATACCCTCAGGGAACTAGGATTTGCACTCTCTCTGGATGACTTTGGATCTGGTTACAGTTCATTAAATAGCTTCTTCGACCTCCCGATGACACAAATCAAAATTGATAGGTCGATGGCGTGGAAAACACTAACCAACCGCTCTTCACAAGAATATCTGAAGTTTCTTATCACTATGTGCCAGGAAAATAATATTGAAGTAGTGATTGAAGGAATTGAAGACGCCAAAATGTGTGAATTTTTTACCGAAATGGGCGTCGATTATCTGCAAGGTTATTGGTTCTCTAAGCCACTTTCTGTTGCCAGTGCAAGCCGCTATTCGTTGAGTTAAGCATACTAGAGCAATATTCCGCACGGCCACGTTAAACATGCTGAACTATTCACTATAGATTTCAGACACTAACTGGCCGTGACGAAAACAAGCTTAATGTCCCCCGATTAATGTAGACGTTCAAACACCACACTCTGATCTAAATGTTCGTGATACTGAGTGTAATCTAAGCCCACATCAAAGATATATTGGGTCACCAAGTTTCTAACGCACTCTATTAATTGGCTTGCTTGCCATGGTTTTTCAAAGTAGCGGTCAATGCCTGCGGAGTTGATCGCATTAATCGTATCGGTGTGCGTCGCTTGCCCGGTAAGAAGCACTTTCCTCGTAAAGCCAAAACGACCGTCTTTTGATACATCGGCCAGCAGCTCTACTCCCGTTTTACCTGGCATCACATGATCGGAAATAATCAATGCGATCATCTCGCCTTCTGCATCAAATTCATCCATCAGTTCTAGAGCCTCACCTGCTGATTCGCAGTCTTCGACATTCAACCATTGATTTAACGGCTCTAAATCTTGTAGAACCGCGCTTAGTACCTCTCGTTGGTCATCAACGCAAATTACATTAAGCTTCTCCATGTTCACCCTCTACTGGTAACTTGATTCTAAAAATCGTTTTTTCACTGTCGCTCTTTACCACAATAGAGCCGTTATATCCGGCGATAATGCGCTTCACAATCGACAGACCTAACCCTAAACCAAACGACAATCCCCCCTTTTTAGTGGTGAAGTTTGGCCGGAAAATTTTTCTACGTGTCGCTTCATCAATTTCTGGTCCATTGTTAGCAATCGTGACCAAAATTTTACCCTTACTCTCCCGAGTATGTATTTCGATACCGGGTTTCTCCGTTTCACCAAGTGCATCGCACGCATTCTTTAATATATTTACCCAAACTTGGACGAGTTCGGTTTGAGAACCAATAAAAGCAGGTAAATCCGCAGGGCTAAAACGAACACTCACTCGTCTTAAGTCACTTTGCAATAGAGCCAAGGCGCGATTGATTGAATCATTGATGTTAATCGCTTCATCCAAGTCGATATCCGTGCGCCCCAATTGTTTTACGGATCGCACAATGCCAACGGTATGTTTAGAAGCGATGCGTAAGTCATGGAGATCTCGCCCCATTTGCCAGAAACGTATCGCTTCTTCTGGTCTTTTTAGCCAATGTTCCGAAAGGAAATTATTTGGAACGGCACGTGCAAGATCACGAGCAACCTCCTTGGTTAAACCGTAGTATTTTTCGAAGTGGCGCCCCCGCTTTCTCGCTTCGCTAGAAGAGACTTTCTGCCCTTGCATTAAACCAAAATCAAAAAATTGACTCGCTTCCGGATGAACTTCTTCAAGCAGTTCCATGATAACTGTCTCTAGCCGTTCTGATTTACTGCTTACAACGCCTATCGCATTGTTCAACTCATGAGCAATACCCGCTGCAAGCTGCCCCAACGTTGTCATTTGCTCTGCGGTATGAAGCTTTTGTAGTGCTTTTTCTTTAGCCAATGCCTCTTGCATTGCGCGCCGTTGACGACGAGATAATTCGTTAACCATCACAGGCATAAATTGTGTCGTCAATGGTCCGTATGTCGCCTCTTCCACGGCGGGCGTATCGCGCTGTATCCAAGCCAATTCAACATCGGTTTGAGCAATCACTGTCGAAGAGGCAGTCCACGTACCAGAAAAGAAACTGTGTACGCCAATAAATGCACCTTGAGACGCAGAAAATACCTGAATCGGTTTCTTGTCATCTTCCGCGTAATAGCCCGCCAGTTCTCCCGACAGCACATAGTACAAGCGATCGTTGTAGCCTGCTTGCTCAATAAGCACCGACCCGGATAAAACCGTTAATCGGCGTTCAAGGTGATTAAAGTAGCGTTGTACTAACGCGTCTAACTTCGTTTCGTACATGGGTTATCTAATATGCCCAACAGTATGTAAAATCCACACCATCACAAAGCTGAGTAATACACCAATCACGCCTAGCACGGCACCGATACGAGCCATTTGGCCGCTCTCGACATGCCCTGTTGCATGAGCTAACGCGTTTGGTGGCGTACTGATTGGTAACGACATACCGAGTGAAGCGGCAAATGTCACGACCAAGATCAGAGTAACTTCACCGCCGAGAGGCGTTAACGAAGCCATAGAAGTACCCAGCGCAGCCATAATCGGCATCAGCAAGTTTGCGGTGGCTGTATGCGACATAAAGTTTGCCATTAACAAGCACAAGAAAGCCGCACCAAACAAGACAACGTATGGCGAGAACTGATCAAACGGAATGCTGTGTACCACCAGCTTCGCAAGCCCGGTTTTATCTAGAGCAAGGCCCAGAGCAATACCGCCTGACACCAACCAAAGCACATCCCAAGAGATTTTCTTCAAGTCCTCTTTGTTGATGATGCCCGTCAATGAGAACACTGCGACCGGAATTAATGCTACTGTGTAAGAATTCATTCCATGTGCAGAACCCATCAACCAAAGAATAATCGTGCCGGCAAAGGTGACGTAAACCATTATTGCTTTGGGTGTTTTCAAAAACTTGCTTTTAATGTTCAGATCGATGGTGGTTTGTTCGGCTTTATACAAAAAGCCAATCAGAAACCAGGCTAACGCCATCATCACAATAACGAATGGCACACCAAATACCATCCATTCACCAAACGTAATTAAGTTGTCACCAACCAAATATTTTAGGGCGATGGCATTCGGTGGCGTGCCGATTGGAGTACCAATGCCACCAATGTTGGCTGCAACAGGAATACACAAGGCGAATGCAATTCGACCTGGGTCTTTAGGTCCGAAAACCGCTATCACAGGGGTTAAAATGGACAACATCATCGCTGTTGTTGCGGTGTTTGACATAAACATGGAAAAAACAGCGGTGATCAGCATCAACCCCAGCATAACGAACTTTGGTTTTTGTCCAAATGGTTTGAGTAACACTCGGGCTAAGTTGACATCTAACCTGTACTTTGTCGCCGCCATAGCCAAAAAGAAACCGCCGAGGAAGAGCATGATAATCGGACTAGCGAAGGTCGCCATTATCTCGTTGTATTGTAATAGCTCACCAAAATGTGGCTGCCCTTCTTGCAAACGAAAGAGCACAATACCTTTATTTGATACAAGCAATAGCTCTAGGACAATGATCACAACCGAAGTGGCGTAGATTGGAATTGGCTCGAATACCCAGCAAAGTGCGGCAAGCAAGAAGATTGCAATCACTCTTTGCTGGACGATAGTAATGCCATCAAATGGGAACGCAGAGAGAGGCATCAACCAAACAAGCAATGGTATCAATGTTGGAACAACGTATTTGAGATAAGGGCGCATAGTACTACTTCTCTTCCTGAGATGGTTAGCCAGACACATTTGGCGTTTGGAACGCTATTACCCGCCGCAAAACCAAAACTTTCAGACTGTTTTTAAGCCTTCAGAGACGAAATGCGGTAATGGCGTTCCAGAGAAGATTATGTACACTGTTTTCAAACAAAACGTTGGTGCGAGATCAATGAACTCGTTTTCACATTGGAAAACATTTTATATCTGTGTTCAAGCTCACTATTTAAGTTAAATATACTTTTCCATCATAAAGTTAGTTAAGGTTTCTCCCCTAACCTCAACATGTTGTCGAGACTTAACTGTGAAACCCATTTTCTCGTAAAAAGGTCGGGCGGTAATACTCACTTCAGAATACAGTCGTTTTATCCCCTGTACTTTCGCCTGTGAACAAAGAAAAGACATCAAATCACGACCAACACCTTGTCCTTGGTATTCATGATGGCAAAAGAAATGATCAATCAAACCGTCACCTTGCAAATCACAATAGCCAACGACCTGCCCTTCTATCTCCGCGACGTATGGTTGAATATCGTCCATTTTTCGTTGCCACACATCGAGGTCAAAATCTGATGGTGCCCAAGCGGAAACTTGTGATTCCGTATAATCGCGACGATTAATGATTCGCACAGTATGGTAAAAGAGTGCCCACAGTGTTGGGGCATCCTCGGTGCGATAACAGCGTATTGAGAGCATCAATTTCCTCATTCCTATTCAATAAATACTAAGCATTAACGCAAAGTGATACTAGTGAACTCATCATTTTCAATGCCAATCACTAAAGGCTTCCCAATCTGATCACTGTTCATCAATACGGTAGTATTCAGCTCACGGCTTGATCTGCGTATATTGCTTTTTCTTATGATATGAATATTCACAATATAATCGGAATACTCCTTTGTGATTCCGCCGGAAAATTCTACGTGCTCACTTTCATTGTCTCGGACAACATGAAATTTTCGATTGGCTTGAATATCAGTACTGATGGAGGAATCACCATAGTTCAGCACAACGGACGTTGGTTCGCTATCTTGATTGGCAAAACAGCCAAATGCGAACACGCTTAATGCGAGTATACTTTTTGATTTAAACATTAATTATTCTATTTCTAGTTATTTTTCTGCTATTTGCATGACCAAACAGCACTTGTTCTGTGAGCGCCTATTGTGCCATAGCTGAACGCTGACTCTAAATGCGCAAAAAGATGAACGATGAAAATTCCGCCCAAAACAAGCAAACGTGAGACAAAGTGAGGGTCCCAAACTCACCCAACCAGCAATGACTCACTGTAAATGTCTGTTTTGTAATGCTTTTAATTCATGTAACCGTGTAAGGAATACATACAACCTCTTACTTTTTCATATGCAACTAGACGAATCGTTCGAGAAATACGGCATCGTCTATGCCACATGTTACAAATCGGCTTACCTTATTATTACGTATGAACTGGGGTTATGGCACTAACCTTCCCTCTCTTTTAATAAGGAGAGAATTTCAACAATCAGACTTGCCACGTTTTTATAGCTAAAATCAATAGAGCGTTAACAGCATCGGTTGGTCTAGGAGCAATAAATGAAAGACCCTCTCAACTTTACTCACCTTGTAAAAATTGGGTTCATGTCAATCGCGGTTATGCTGGGTGGATGCACTCAAGGAGATTGGCGTACCGCAAGCAGAGAACCTGCGGGTATCGCACCCGACCCTTCTAATGTTAAGCATGCTGTGATTGAGTTTTACGCCGCAGACGCGTTTGGTTGGCGAGGCTGGTTTGCCGTTCATACATGGTTTGCAATAAAGCCTGAAAATGCGAACGAATATACAGTGTATGAAGTAGTCGGCTGGAGAGTGAATCACGGACAACCCGCTCTATATCAGTACCAAACTGGGACGCCAGATCGATATTGGTATGGTGCAAAACCAGAAAAGCTCCTCTCCATACAAGGTGAAAAGGCCCGCCAGCTTATCCCTAAAATACAAAGTGTGATTAACCAATACCCTTGGGCTGAAGAATATACGCTGTTTCCAGGGCCAAATAGCAATACATTTCCGGCTTGGGTGGGTAAACAAATTCCAGAATTAGAGCTGAACTTGCCGTTTCGCGCAATTGGTAGCGGTTACGCCAGCGATTAACAGCAAAGGTTAGTCACTGGCTCGTTTTATGTTCAGCATAAAGCGCAATATCTATTGTGCGTCGTCACCCAACTCCGTTCTATTTCTTCCATTATGTTTCGCTTTATAAAGTGCATTATCGGCGTCTTTCATTACTGCTTCAATTGGTGTGTCATTGCCTTTCCAGTGAGAAACGCCCAACGAAACCGTGACCTTACCAACCACCTGGAAGTCATGTTGTTCCACGTTGTGTCTAATACGCTCTGCAACATCCATAGCGTGGTTTACGTCTGTTTTTTCCAAAAACATCATAAACTCTTCACCGCCAGAACGACACAGGTGATCATTAGAGCGAGCTTGGTCTTTCATTAACTGCGCAAACTCTCTAAGTAAATTATCACCCACGTCATGGCCATAATTATCGTTTACGCTCTTAAAGTGGTCAATATCCAGCGCCAAAACAGAGAACGCGGTATTTTCCTGCTTAAACAAACCAAGAACTTTATCTAATCCACGTCGATTCAATAATCCAGTCATCGAATCTGTTAATGTATCCAGTTGCAGCTTATCAATGGTTTTTGACACGATACCAAATGCTTTAAGAAAGCTAAGCTTCAAATGTGAGACCTCAAAATACCAAGACTTAACCAGTTTGAGATCATCGATAGAGGATGAATGTTCTTCGACACCTCGCACAGCACCAGCTAACTGCCAAAGTGGTCTAGAAATAAGAAGGGACAAGAACCAAATTAGCAACAAAGTTAATAAACCAATTGGAATCGACTTAAGGAAAACATTCCACATCTGTTCATCTAGCACAGATAACGTCATCGATTTCGGGCGCTGAGCAACAATTCCCCATCCTGATGACTTTACTGGTGCATAACCAGCAAGCATTTCGACGCCGCGAGAGTTAACAATTTCTTTGTTACCGCTCTGCCCCATCGTCACCGCTTTGATTGCCTCATTATCGTCGATTACTTCACCAACTCTCGATTGATCTGGGTGATAAATCAGAGTGTTACTCTCATCGACAACGTAAAGGAAAGAACCATCTTTGTATGCGTGCTGGCTGAGTAACTCTGCGAGAATATTTTCTTTTTCTAGATAAATAGTGCCGCCGATATAACCTAAATATTCATTAGATTGAGAAAATATAGGGTATGAGATGGTTAACAAGTAATTTCCAGCGGGCGATATAAATGGTTCAGTAACAACCGGTGCTTGAGCGTTTAAAGACTGGCGTTTTCTTTCACCCACTAACCTTACACCTTTCACCTGAAGTGTTTCAGGGGATACAGAAATAATAACCCCTTTTGCATTAACGACAACCACAGAGTTAAATGATTTGGTTTGCGTTCTTAATCTCTCAGCCTCTTTATCAAGAAGCTGAGCGTCATGCATCTTGTCTTTTAGCACGTTCGCACTGTATTTTAGCTGCGACATTGAGCTTTCTATGAAAGAGTCTGTCATTTCAGACATTTTTTGGGCGTAAACACGGTTTGATTCTAACGTGTTATTGATGATGAGATCCCTTTGAACACGATAAATCGAGTAGAATGCGTTGATCAAAGTGACAAGCACACTGAACACACATAGGGTGACAATAAGATTTCTAAGATTGAGTTTTTCTTTTCTTCTAAAAGACATTGCCAATGGCCAACTTTGAAGGCTTTCTATATAAATGAGCGTATAGGTTATATGAAATTGATTTTATTTTCAGGTAGTAAGTTGGGATCAATGTTAATATTTGCTCACATTAAAGAACACTTTCTGAGCTAAAAAGAGAATTCAGTAGCACGATAAAGAACCGTGCTACTTTCATATTTGGCGTTTAAGAGGGTTTTGTCTCTGTCATCGTTTTTAATATATCCACAACTAGCTGATGATCATCTAACTGCGGTAAACCCGATACCGTCACAACCCCAACCAAACCAGACCCAGAAAGCCGAATTGGGAACGCGCCACCATGAGCACAGTACTCACGAGCATCGAGATGAGGCTGATTTTCGAAATCACGTTGCTTTTGCTTGTTGTACAGAGAAAGATAGTAAGAGCTGTGGCCATACCTTAATACTGAGTTTCGCTTCCTACGGACCCAATCTACATGATCAGCGCAGGTTCCTGCCATCGCGTATTGAAATAGCGTTTGTCCAAAGCCGTAAACCTCAATAGCAACAGCCGCGCCGCGAGCTTCAGCCTCTTCTTTTAGAGCGAGGCCGATAGACCACGCAATATGGTGATTAAATTCCGCCAACTGAAGTTCATGCTCTTGCAGGGCCACGAGTTCAAGCGTCAAACTCATGGTTTCACCTGAATCGTTTTACCCGTTTTACTGCTTTCCAATGCCATCTCAATCAGAGCGATATTCTGTACTGCTTGAGCGGCAGGAACCGGGTTATCAGTGCCCAAGCGAATGGCGTCTGCCACACCAACAAAGTAAGCTTGGTACGCGCCTCTCTCCGTTTTGATAGTTTGCGCACCGTCTTCGTCGTAACGGACGCCGTATAACGCCTCATCTTCTTCCGACCAAGCATCGTTTTCCGGCAAACGGCCTTCTTTTAAGTAGCCCTCTTGAGGATCTAATCCAAACTTTTCATATTTAGCTTCCGTACCCAATACTTTGTAGCGGAGATTCGGCTCTGGGCTATACAAGTTTGAATGCAAGTGCACAATATGCTCAGGGTAATGAAGTATCAAGTTGTAATAATCAATCGTCGTCGCACCCGGGCGCATCATTCGACATTGTGCGTCTATCGCATCTGGCAAGCCAAACAACACCAATGCTTGATCGAGAAGATGAGGAGCAAGGTCGAATAGAATACCACCACCATCTTGGGCTAGCTCTCGCCAGCGTTGACGAACTTCAGGGCGGTAACGGTCAAAGTGTGACTCGAATAGCTTTATATCACCTAACTTACCTTGTTCGATAAGAGATTTAACCGTGAGAAAATCTCCATCCCAACGTCTATTGTGAAAAACGCTCAGCACCAGACCTTTCTCTTCCGCCAAGGCGATAAGTTCATTACCGTCTTCTATACGAGTAACAAACGGTTTCTCGACGATGACGTGTTTCCCATTGTTCAACGCACGCTTTGCAAGTTCGTAATGTACGTCATTTGGCGCAGTAATGATTACGAGTTCTGCATCACTATCATCGAGTAAAGTATTCGCATCAGAAAACCACTTAGAATCTGGCCAATCATTTTGAACCGCCTCCTGTTGACGAGAGCTTATCGCGCTCAGCGTTAAATTTGGTAGCGCTTTAATGAAGGGTAAATGAAACGTTTTTGCTGAATATCCGTAACCAATCACAGCGGTTTTTACGGGATCGTAAGCCATTCTAAGATTCCTTATTTCGGTGACACAACAATACATTCAATATCATTGTGATCGAGGAGTTGTTGAAAATCTGATTGAGGGGGATGATCGGTAATAATGATGTCGATCTTTGACAAATCACATACGTGGTGGAAATTGTCGCTACCAATTTTTCGGGATTCACAAACGACGATGACCTGCTGAGCTTGAGCAATCATCGCTTGTTTCATTGTAGCTTCTAACAAACTATTTGTTGTCAGCCCTCGGGATGTCAATGCACACACGCCAATGAACGCTTTGTTCACGTGATACTGCTGCATTTGCTGCTCTGCTTGCGCCCCTAAAACTGCTCTGGCATAAGGGTCAAAGTGTCCGCCTAAGAAATGAACGTCCATTGTGTCGTTTGTCTCAGCAGCGGTCAGCACATCAATGCTGTTAGTAACGACGTTGAGCTTGTTTTCTCCACAACGCGCTTTTCCTGCATAGAGTGGGAGCAGAGATAAAATGGTGCTGGTATCAATAACAAGATGGTCGCGCTCATCCAACAACGCTGCGGCAGATTGAGCCAGTCGATGTTTAACGTCACTCACGGGTCGACTCGCGTATGCCTCGGTATGGGAAGAGATCGGCGCAAGCATGACACCACCTCGTATTCTTTGTAACCCAGGTTGCTGACTCAACTTAACTAAGTCTCGACGAGCTGAATCTCGCGAGATACCAAAGTACTCACAAACTTCAGACAACGTTACTTTATTTTGCTGATCCAGCTTCGCTCTGAGCGCTACGAGTCTTTCTTCTTGTGTCATGACTTAAATTCACTTAAGTGGTTTTAAGCAAACTTGCCACAATAATAGAAAAATTACCAACAAAACCACTTACAACCAACTCAATTGACCAAAGGTTAACCAAAGATAAATGAGCAGCAAGGCAAAACTTCCTAGGACGGTACGTTCACTCAAGCCCACATAGTTAGGCGTATGAAGTTTATTTATACCCGTTTAAAACAACTGGCTCATCTAGCCCTAACTTCACTCTATTTCTTTTAATAAGCGCTTTTGGTAGTGGAATAAACCCAGCATTTCGTACCTGTTGTGTATTGTGGTCGGTTGTAAGGAGTTCAAATAGCTTTGATTTTTTGATCTTCTGATTAGTGTCGAATTGTTTATTTATATAAACGTAATAGACCACGGAAAATGGATAGCGAAGAGAATAGATGCAATCTGTGCTCAAAGAGCATGAGTCATCGTTATGATGAACAGAGAGAGCCTTGTAGCTCGACCACTGTTCTGAGTATTTAAAATCGGAGTATCGCATATAAGCTTTGGCTGAAAAGTCGTCGCTTAAAGCCCGTTTCAATCGGTCTTCATCAAGCATTTGAATCGATGATTGACAACCATTAGAGCTCACATCTGGGTTACTTAAACGCATCTCCCCGAAAGCATACGTATTTGCATCACAGCGTTTCAATTCACTAACGGAAACACTATCTACCGTACTCTTTTGACTATTGATTACGACAATAGCGTTTGCCATTAAAAACAAACGTGTAGGCCTGTGGCCTCTTTCTCGTTGAAATCGGGAGATGTTTTCATCTGACCATTTCTTAGATGTGATCGCAATAGAGGCTCCGTCATTTAGCATGTCGTTAAAACCACCAGACTGAGATGCAAGCGCTACATTTACACTTGGCTCATCTATCAATGTTTCTATCGTTTCTAGTATCTCTGGTTCGACAAAAATCGATGTTCGAGCCTCAGAGTCAGCAAATGCCAGCGGTGAAATCAAACATGAAGCTAGAGCAAAGAAAGGCAAGACTTTAATTTTCATAATTCAACTCCAACTTCGAATTAGGTGTCAACTCGCTGTCCGAACTAAATATAGTCCACGCTTGTTCAGTACTTTCAGCTTTCGTGTTTACAACAGCAATTGTGCGCCTTTCCCGTTTTTTTAGTTGTACCGTCAATGCCGTATTCTGATAAAACTCTTGCTCTTCAATTCGATTATCTTGAATGCCGTATCTCACTAGCAATTCTCGTATAGCTGCCGTCCTTTTCTTTGCCAACGCTTTGTTGTATTCGAGTGACGCTTCAGGGCTTGTGTCTCCTATCAGTATGACTTGCGCATTTGGGTTACTCTGAAGCAGTGCTTTCAACTCGCTTAGCGGCATATCATGAGATGGCGTTACCTGATGCTCATCCATCGCAAAGAAAAAGCTGATCAGGTGTGTCTGCGAGTCGTTGACCCAATTCGCACAGCCTTCACTGTCAACAACCACACCTTTTGGCGTATCTGCGCAGTTATCTCGTTGGTTTATCACGCCATCACTATCATTGTCTTTAAGGTCGTTGTACTGGTAAGTGGTCAACGTCGTATTCGGTGATTCAGCACAGCCTGCTAACATGAAAACTAGAAGACTCGTCACTGCGAATTTATCCATTATTGTTCTCCTTCCAGTTCTCTGGATACTCAACTCGCAACGCATAAGTCAGAATCCCCATCGAGTTGAATAAACGGTAAGTGGCAACCAAATGATCGTACTTTGTTCGGGTATAGTTCCGTCTCGCAACAAACGTTTCAACTTTGGCATCTAATACATCTAACAAACTGCGTCGCCCTACATTGAACTGCTGGATGTACCCTAATTCAGTTACTTTCGCCGCATCAACGTTGACTTTTAAATACTCCATTTGCTGTTGAAGCAATGTATGTGCGTCCCATGCTAGCCTTACACCTTCATTCGCATCTAGTTCTGCATTTGCTCGAATAGCCCTCGCCTCCTCAACTCTCCAGGCGGATGACTCCACTCGGGAGTCTGTAGAAAAGCCGTTAAAAAGATCGTAGTTGACCGTCAGCATAACCTTTGCATCTTCGTTAATGCCTTCAATATTATCCACGTTGTCTGTTTTGTTGGCTGACAGCTCAAGCTTGAGCTCTGGGTAGTAATCCCCCTTTTCTCTTTTTACTTCATGTCGAGCCGCCTCTAAATCTTTCATCGCCGACTGTATGGATGGGTGCAACCTAACCGCTTGTTTGAGTGCTTCGTCAAGCTTATTCGGAAGCAATTCCTGCGGGTAAACAGGCTCAACTAAGTTTTGCGGCGCTCGACCAACTAAACGTACAAATCTTGTTCTAGCATCGGAAAGATTGTTTTGGGCGGCAATCAATGAGGACTGTGTTGTCGCGACACGCGAAGAAACTTGCGCTAAGTCGGAGTTGCTGGTTAAACCTTTTTCTTTTTTATCTAGAATGAAACGGTAGATCTCTTGGTGTTCATTTAGGTTTCTTTCTGTCAGTTTCATCAACTCTCGGGCATGTAAAACATCCACATACGCTCTGACAGTATCTAATGCAACATTTTCCGCAGATGCCAATAAGTCCAAGCGTTCAGCTTCAGCCTCGTAAGATAGGCGATCAACATCAGCACTTGTTTTAAATCCATCAAATAACAGTTGGGAGATTCTTACGCCCATCTCCGTTCTTTCTAATGTTCTATCTTCACTGTCGATGTAGTTTCCGTTGTTATATCGAGTACCTTCGTATCCTGCTGCTGCATACAAATTAACCTGAGGAAGAAATGAACCATTTATGGCATTTCGGTCTCGTACCATCGACTCATAGCGAGAATAGCGAGCAAGCAAACTGGGGGAGCTATCGAGAGATAACGTAACTGACTCCTCTAAAGTCAAAGCGTTTGGCGACGATGATACTGCAAACAAGACCAATAACGTTGATTTAAGCCGCATCTTATATCCTTATGTCTATCTTTCTCTGAGCGAATTCTCTTTCGCACGTAATATAGGTTTTAACCAATAATTTAGTACTGTTTTTTCTCCTGTAAGAATGTCTACCACAACCTGCATTCCCGGGATGATCGTAAACTTATCATCAACCTTGAAAGTAACGTTGGCACGGTAGTAGGCATTGCCCTCTTCATTTTGAAGTGCATCGGCGCTTACGTAGGTCACTTCTCCTTCTAGGCCTCCGTAAATGACAAAGTCATAGGCAGACAACTTTACCGTTGCCGGCAGGCCAGGCCTTATGAAGGCGATATTCTGAGGAGAAATTCTCGCTTCAACGATTAACGTGCTATTACGAGGGACTATTTCTAAAATAGGCTCACCCGGCTTAACCACACCTCCGATGGTTCTGACAAAAACATCTTTGATGGTTCCATCGACCGGAGAAAGTAACTGCGTTCGATTCAACTGATCCGCAATCGCCTGACGACTTTCATTGAGCTGCGCTAGTTGCGTCACAACTTCATTGAGCTGCCCTTGTGCCTCTGCCCTAAAAGCAAGCGCAGTACCACGATAATCTGCGATGGATTCAGAATACACAGCCCTTTGCTTTTGGGCAGCAGCTTGTGAACTCGCGATGTCTCCTTTGAGCTTTATAACGTCTCTATTCAGTTTTAATAATTCCACTTCAGCTACCGCGCCACTAGAAACCACCTCTCTCAGCATATCTCGCTCTTTCGAGACAATAACCAGACTGCTTTTTAGTGTTTGAATGGTATTCAAGGTATCTAGATAAGCTTGCGATTGTTGCTCAATTCGCAATTTAGCCTCCTCCAGCTCAGACTCCAGTTGGCTCAACCGCTCAAGATAGTTTGCTTTGGCATTCAGATAGGCAGAGTGGCCGGTCATCGAAATATCAAATGTCTGAGGCTCGATACTCACTTGTTGTTTCCAATCCAGTTGGAGGCTATTCACTTTTACCGTTTCTAATTCAATTTGAAGCCTCTGCTTTCTGGCGAGCAAAGATTCAACTTGTTCAGAGGTCTCCGAATAGGTCGACTTAAACCTTGTATCATCCAGAATGGCGATGGTTTGCCCCTTAGTGACGCTTTCACCAGGCATGACAAGTAACTCCTTTAGAATGCCTCCCTCTAAGCTCTGAATCGTCTGAACAGACAAAGTAGGAACAACCTTTCCTTCGCCGACAACCACTTCGTCTAACCTCGCCCACGAGGCCCAAATAATCACACTCAGCACTAACGCGGCAGACAACCAAATCAACGTTCTCGAACGGTTTGCTAAATGAGCATGACTCCAACGAACTGTGCTCATCATTGACCTCCTTCGCGTACAATTGATACTGCGCGTACTCTGTTCGTCTTCGCGTTAGACTGTTGTTTAGCAAAAATTTCTTGGGGCGCTCCTTCCCTCAAAATTGTGCCTTTATCAAGCACAACAATTCGATCACAAAGCGATAATAAGGAATGTTTATGAGAGCTAATAATCATCGTCGTCGAGTGCGGCAACGATTTAAGAGCATTAAACAACGCATTCTCAGCTGGCTGGTCTAAGGAACTGGTTGGCTCGTCTAAAATTAATGCTGCTGGGTTTCGATAAAAAGCTCTTGAAATCGCTACAGCTTGCCTTTGCCCCCCCGACAAATAACGGCCTCCTTCTCCGACTTGCGTTTCTAGACCATGAGGAAGGCGACTCATGTACTGGTTCAAACCCGATAATTCTATCGCACGGCGTAATCGTTCTTGATCAATAACATGATGTCCTAATACTATGTTTTCCATAATGCTGCCGTATATAAGATGCGAATCTTGGCCAACCCAACCCGTTTTCTCTCTTATCAATTCGGCAGGCCAAAGCTGACTGTCAATGTCATCAAAATAAACGCTACCCTGTAAGGCACTGAGTTGATTGGTAATAATAGAAAGGAGTGTAGACTTTCCTGCTCCTGCACTACCAATAACGCCAACGCGTTCGCCTTGCTTGATAGTAAGATTAATATCTCTCAAACATGGCATATCAACATCTGGGTATTGGAAGCTCACGTTTTCTAAACGTATATTCCCTGTAAATTCGGCAGACGTAATGACCTGGCTGCGTTGCGCCTCCTGAGGTAAAGACATGATAGAATTTAAGCCTTCAACCGCTGTTTTTGTCTGTTGATAGCGAAGTAACAGCATAGCTAACTGGTTAATCGCCCCTGCAGCACGACCGCTAAGCATGACAATAGCAATGAGCCCCCCCATGCTGAGCAATCCCTCAGAAATTCTGTACACGCCTGTTACAAGTAACATTACGGTAATTATCTGCTGGCTAGATTGAATGGAGTAAGCAACGATATTCGAATAGTTTCGCGATTGATTTTGCCAATCAGAAAGCATGGATACCGTTTGCTCCCAACGCTTTTGTGCTTCTCCCGTAGCGTTATTTTGCTTAATCTCTTTTAAAGAGGACAATGAATCAAACAAGTGAGCTTGTCGCTTCATGGATAGTGCAGCACTTTCCGTATGTGATTGTTCTATTTTTGCTTTTACCGCAAAGCCAAGGATCAGCAGGGTAAACATGACGGCAATAGGTATGAACATCATTGCCCCACCTAGCCAACCTATTAAGACTAAAAATAACAACGTAAATGGGAGATCAACTAAGGTCACAAGAGATGCAGAAGTAAAAAAATCGCGAACACTATCAAAATCTTGTAGTTGTCGAGCGAATGCACCGACTGATGCAGGACGGTGTTCAAGTTTCATCCCCATAACTTTAGAAAAAAGTATCGAAGAAAGCTTGTTATCGATGTACTTACCCGCGGTATCAGTGACAACTCCCCTTGCTTTACGCAATAGCCAATCAAAAATAATGATGACGGAGACACCAACGACCAAAACCCATAATGTACTGAAAGCTTGATTAGGCACTACACGATCGTAAACGTTCATAGTGAAAAGCGGAATAACTAGCGCTAGCGTATTGATAAGGAAAGAGGCAATCAAAAGATCTCGATACCACGGAGACATTTCTTTCACTACGGCGAAAAGCCAATGTTCATTATAATCCGCTTGAATAGAACTTATCCGTTTGTCCAGCTCTGGACGCATAGAAACTTGCCATGCTTGAGGCTGGAATTGATTCTGCAGCTCCGCGCTCGTAACGTATTGCGTTTCACCTTGATCTTCACTAAATAACGTGACTTGATAATCGCTGTTATGTCGCTCAGATATAATAGCGGGTTGTAACGTCTTCCTATTGATTACCACCAATGGAAAGCTCAACATTGCGGTGGATTTTAAATCGACTAATGTGAGTTCAAGATCGGCTCGCTCAGCGGCTCTGATGAATAAGTCACTATCCAATCTACCCTCAACAAGAGGTAATCCAGAAAGCACCTTTTTTGTATGGTGTCTAACCTCAAAATAGCGCATCAACCAAGTTAACGATTGCACCCAAGGATCGTTAGTCTGCTCACTTGATGAGGATGAGTGATGCTTCATGACATACCACCTACTAGCAAGTTGTTGTCATCAATCATCTTCTGTAAGACATTTTCTTCGGCTACGCCAGTCGAGTCACCTTTGTAAAGCTGATCAAGAGTGACGCCCTGCATAAGAATCTGTTGTTTTGTCCCCGCCTCTTCTGGTTTTATGTGAAGCGTTACGCCATCATCATTCTCTGTTAAATCGAGCTTATTATCGACTTCTGTTATCGAGCTAGCGGTGATTATAGAGGCAATGTCAATTGTGTCATTATCATCACCAATAGCGGATATTTGGAAATCGTTGATCACATCGTACGAGGGCTTTAACTCGTTACCGAGCCCTGAACTATCAAACTGGAATACATCGCTGCCACTTCCTCCAATAAGCAAATCATTAGCATCTGTCGCAAGTAATGTTTGGTCACCCTCTTCCACTAAGGCAACATTGACTACCTGAGCAGCACCTTCTGCGACAGTAGCACCCAGTGTTGCAATCGGTTTTATCGACAACGTAAAATCACTTGCACCGCTAAACCCGCCAACGATGGAAAGATCAGCGACATCCTCTTGATCAACAGTATAAATGCCGTTCAATCTTTCACCATGACTCAACTCTAGATCTGTTGGTAATCCGCGAATCTCCACACTTCCAAACTCTTCGGGTGCAGGGTTGACTAAATTCATGCTCAACCCTAAAGGAATACTCCCAGACGCTTCAGACACAATAGACTGATAATCGGCCGTTAGTGTTGGCTCATCAGCTTCAGGGGTAACAACAATGGTTAGATCGGTAGTTTGCACATCTCCAAAATCGGTTTCG
Source organism: Vibrio sp. YT-19(2023) (assembly GCF_033337395.1). Lineage (NCBI taxonomy): Bacteria > Pseudomonadati > Pseudomonadota > Gammaproteobacteria > Vibrionales > Vibrionaceae > Vibrio > Vibrio sp. YT-19(2023). The sequence goes on from NZ_JAWOQN010000003.1 coordinate 229,123, forward strand.
AGTGTCTCTGACACTATCGCTTGATCAAACGTTCTAACATTGAGAGCAACATCCATCGTTCCAAATGCATCCTTCGGAACGAACTCCAAACCTGACACTTCATTTGCTCGCACTAATACCGTCGCCACGGCATTGCCCGCGTCATCGAAGGTAAAGGATGAGAATTGAGTTCCAATACGAATCCTACCTAAGCCTTCCAATGCAGAGGGTTCAGAGCTTGCTTTGATCAACATCGACACTTCTATATATTCGTTGCTATTTGTTTCAAAACCGCTCGCTAAAAAGTCAATCGAAATGGAATCACCTTCATCTCCAGTGAACGTGTTAGAGGTTGTATTCAACGATACATCATCGCCAATCGGTTTTACGCCGACGTTGAACTGAGAAGTGGTATAGTTATAGTCGTTTGATCCAGACTCTTGGGTAATAGCTTGCAGTGTTAATGAAATATCCCCACTAAAATCTAGTGGCGGTAGAAAGTAAACCTTATCAAGTTGTGCTTGAGTTAGCTGCCACTCCTTGCTCTCACCATCCGTTGAACCGTTATCAGGGAGTAATTCGAACGTCCCATTATTGTCCCAAACCAACACGGCTCCGTCTGGCACTCCTGTCATGACCAAAGACATCGACTCAGAACCATCTTGATCGATTAATGATGCAGATAAGTTTCCTAAATAAATATAATTATCTTCATCACCAACTACGTCTTCTGTTTCCAGAACCGCTTTATCAACCACTGGGGCAACGGTAACGGTAACTTCTGTTGATTTAGTTTGAGTATCTTTCGCACTGTCAGTACTTAAACAACTTCCCGTGACTTCATCAGTAATGTTTGCGTCAACGGAAATAACAAGCTCTCCACTGTAGTTTTCAGGTGGGATTAACTGAATTTCGTTTAGACGCGTAACATCTGTCACTACCCATGTTCCATCACCGTTGTCAATGAGTAGGCTCGTGTCCACGGCAGTAAACCGCGCATTCTCGTCAGACACAGATAAAGAAACCCAATTGACACTTTCAAGGCCAGTCGCTGCGTCACCTTCTCCAGTAATGGACTGCATTGGCCCTTCACTATCGCCCAATACAAGAGCAAGATTCAGGTTGGTTATAGTATCTTCTTGAACCGTAACTTGGCTTGGTGCTATCGCGATATCATCGACAGCAGGAGAGATTTGTACCGTAATGGTCTGAGAGGTTGTTTTCGAGTCACCATCGCATGGGGCCGTTTCTGTCACTTCTAAATTGAAAGTAATGCAACCAGCAAAGTCCTCATCCACGCCAGTAAGCGTCAAGGAAGACAATCCAGCGCTAGAAATTGAATAACCTAACAGATTGCCCGCATTATCATAAGCAGGTATCACACCTTCGCCAGTAAGCTCGACTCCTTCAGGTAAAGAATCTGCGGCGACAAAGAAGGAAACTAAGTTACCATCACTACTCGCTACATCAGGGTTTAAAAACGCCCCAATTGAGACATCTTCACCTTCTTTACCTACAATATCCCCACTCTGAACGCTTCCTGGTTCACCAGGATCAGCACACTGGTCTCCATCTCCTTCATGGCCAGTAATTTGAATTTGGAACTGACCTGTGATGTATTGAGCATCCGTTCCATCTCGAACATACGCTAACACATTCACATTAAGTATCTCTGTGTTAGATGGGCTATAAATCGATGCGCCAGCAAGCAAATCTTGAGCGGTTTCCAACACGCTATCACTTGTGATTCCCTCCATTGGAATCAGCCAGTTCCCATCGGCATCTTGAGAAGCACCGTTCGGATGAGTAACAATGAGGTCTTGACCCTGCGGTATCTGTAAAACGATGTAATCGAGATACTCTGAACCATCAATATCCGCTTCTGTAAATGTAATGCCTCCACTCACGTCAACAGCAGACCCATCCGTACTTGTGAATACTTCAGTCGCGCCTTCTAAACGTGTTTTGTCAATATCTTCATTACCAATATCCACTTTTCCAGAAACCACGACGCTCAAAGAGCCATTGATTGCCTTTACATCAGTCTCCATCGTAGGAGACGTGTCTGTCACTTCGTACTGAACTTCCAGGCTAAACGTCCCACTTAGGTCTTCATTAGCTTTTACAGTGATTCGTCCACTGTTTAACAACTCAGATAATGTTGCCGAGCTACCATCGAGTAGTTCATTGAGTTCTAACGGTAAATTACTTTCCTCTACTGCATTACCATCAAAGTAAAGTGTTAAGCCATCTGGAATGGATACAATGGTGTATCCTGTCAAGGACTCACTAGAATCTATATCTTGATTAACGACAGGCTCAAGATTTAGTGTGATGAAATTGTCCTCAATACCATTGCTTTGTAATTCTTGACGGCTTTGTTGCTTAATTCGATGAGAAGACATGGTAGCCCCATGTTGTTCAGTTCTTAAACAACATACTGAGTTTCAG
>NZ_JAWOQN010000399.1:0-762 GCF_033337395.1 Vibrio sp. YT-19(2023)
TGCTCATCTGGATTTCCTTGAGCGTACTTATTGGCAATCGCGTTATTCGATTTCTTTTCCTCGTTTACGCCCTTGTGCCGGTAATACACCTGCGTCGGGATTACAACCGAAATCCGTCATGACGGATAAGCAGTTGGTGCAATTGATTTGCGCCTATCGGCTGTTTAATCCGGAAGTGGAATTGTCATTGTCGACGCGCGAATCACCACAGTTTCGCGACAATGTTTTGCCGTTAGGCATCACGAGTATGTCTGCGGCATCGAAAACACAACCCGGTGGTTATGCGACCGAAGAGGTGGAATTGGAGCAGTTCGAAATCAGTGACGAGCGTAGCGCGGCATCGGTAGAAGACATGATCAGAGCGAAAGGTTTCGACCCGGTCTGGCGTGATTGGCACTCAGCTTACTCAGGTTAACCGAGGCGTTTACTGTGTCATTGGCATGTTTCACGTGAAACATTGTGATTGAATGAACGCTTAGCTTTGAGTTTCATGGATGTGATTTATGGGCTGCGATTTACGAATTTAGCCCCAAAAAAGGCTCTCCAAGTGGAGAGCCTTTTCTATTTTATCTTTAATAGATGTTCGCACTTTTGTTTAAGAGTGAGCCAACGGCAGAGTTGCTTCGCGTAGCCATTCTTTTACTTCGCCTTCAACAAGCGGGCTGATTTGTTCCCATACTTTTTGATGGTAGTCGTTCAACCAAGCAAGTTCTGGACGAGTCAGCATATCGACATTGATATTACGTTTGTCGATTGGACAGC
>NZ_JAWOQN010000400.1:0-762 GCF_033337395.1 Vibrio sp. YT-19(2023)
GCTTGGTGCCAATGCCCACCCTTTCTCTCTCCCCGTTTTTGTTAAGAAAGTTGGTTGTCCATTGACCGTAAGTTAATCTCGCATGATCATCGTTCCGGAACTATGATCATGTGGTTGGGGTTGATCTTGTTGGTTTGATCTTGCGCGATTGGCTTCGTGGAGATTTGCAAGGCAACCGAGAAGGTATATCATGCCTCGATGTAAGCCGAACGCTTAAGATGACCGTGTGAAATGAGTGACTCAGATAACCCGAAAGCCCCACCATATAAAGAAAGTATGCTGCCAAAACCAGCAGAACTGATCACGCTGCCATCTTATATGGATTGCCATGATCATGCTTACACGCAGATCGTGATTGGGTTGAAAGGTCAAGCGGAATTCGAAGTCCGTGGGCAGGGTAATTTAGTCGGTCCTGGGCAAGGTTGTGTGGTAACAGCATGCTCTGATCATGCTTTCGGCGGCGTGATTCATCAGTCGGATATTTAGTGCTGAATATGCCGAAGCCGACCAATGATGACCCTGAGATGCTTCAGAAGATCAATAACCTAGAACGTTCCCACCTTTATTTTCAACTCGATGGTCAAATTCAGAAGCTGATTCAGATGCTGGTACAGGAAATGCGTAACCATCCTGATGATCTGCTGCTTAGTCGCGCGTGTAATGACACCGTGATTGCATTGATGCAGCGCCATATCTCTGCATTTGAAACCAGCCGCAAAGATTCGCGCTTTGATCTAGAAGCAATAGATCGCTACATCGAAC
>NZ_JAWOQN010000401.1:0-761 GCF_033337395.1 Vibrio sp. YT-19(2023)
TAATACGACTTACATAGTTTTTTGAAAAGGCTTGGTTTTTACCAAGCCTTTTTTTTGCCTGATGATCGCTCACCAATTTGATTACGTACTACTTTCTAAAAATCAAAGCGCAGAAACAAAGTTATACAAGTTTTTTTTTGTACAACTTTTTCTAATTGGTCTATCTTGTACATATAATATTTTTGTACAACCATCAGTGACATTTGGGAGCGAAAGAATGGACATACAGTCGGTTGGAGACATTTACCAGAAGCTTAACAAAGCGAACCTGCATCTTCTGAAAGACGTTTATCACCAAGATGTGGTGTTTGAAGATTCGGCTCATCGCTTAGAAGGACTGTCTGCTCTTTCTGATTATTTCCAGTCATTGTACGCGAATGTGATTCGCTGTGATTTCATCATCCATGATCATCAGCAGGTTGGGGACACGGGTTTCCTGACTTGGACTATGGATCTTCAACATCCGAAATTACACAAAGGGGCTCCAATCGCTGTGAGCGGTGTTTCCCACATGAAGTTCTCCGATGGCCAAGTCATTTATCACCGAGATTACTTTGATTTGGGTGAAATGCTTTATGAGCATTTGCCTTTGCTTGGCTCTGTCATAAAAACCATTAAGCAAAGGTTGGGGCGATGAATAGTGTCGTTTTAATTACGGGGGCGACCTCCGGGATAGGTAAACAGCTGGCTGTCGATTTTGCTGAGTCTGGTTGGCGTGTCATCGCATGTGGACGCAATGAAGCTGTACTTGCTGAGCTAGC
>NZ_JAWOQN010000402.1:0-760 GCF_033337395.1 Vibrio sp. YT-19(2023)
TTTACGCATATTGAAGATCATATTTCATCACAAGAACCAGAGTACGATCGCAACAAAATTCTGATTTCAGTCCATCCTGAAAATCACGACGTATGGTACTGGCTAATTCCATTCTCGAATGGTACGTGTTCGTTTGGTGTGGTGGGTGAGCCTGAGTTTTTCGAGCAATACCCAGAAGATAAGCTTGCAGCTTTGCAGCAGTTGGCTAATGAAGAGCCGGGTTTGGCGTCTTTATTGCGAAACGCGAAGTACCCAAATCCCGCAGGAGAGTTGGGTGGCTATTCAGCGAACGTCAAACGCTTAGCCACAGAACACTACGCGCTGCTTGGTAACGCGGGCGAATTTTTGGATCCGGTATTCTCATCGGGTGTCACTATCGCGATGAAGTCGGCTCAATTTGCTGCTGATTGCGTTGTGCGTCAATTGAACGGCGAAGTGGTTGATTGGCAAGAAGAGTACTCAGAACGCTTGATGGTTGGTGTCAACACGTTCCGCACTTTTGTGGAAGGATGGTACAACGGCACGCTTCAAGACGTGATTTTCTACCAAGCTCCAAATCCACGCATTAAACAGATGATCAGTGCAATATTGGCTGGTTACGCGTGGGATACCGAGAACCCATACGTCAAGCAAAGTGAACAACGCTTGTCGACGCTGGCTGAGTTAGTGCGTGGCGAAGGTTTTTAAATTACCAAGAAAAAACCATTAAAAACATCTCATTAGCCCCATCTGTGATTCATAGATGGGGCTCTTTATTGCC
>NZ_JAWOQN010000403.1:0-759 GCF_033337395.1 Vibrio sp. YT-19(2023)
AACCTACTGTTACGTGAAACGTGGATCACTTGGGCAGAAGAAGTCCTAACAGAACTTGAAGTGATTGGTTAATTTCCTTTTACTTAGAGACAACGAAAAAGGCTTGCCACTTGGCAAGCCTTTTGTCTTTTTGAAACCGGATTTACGCTTCTACGGCTACACGAGGGCGAACACCTAAAGTATGGCATAACGCATAAGTCATCTCCGCACGATTCAGCGTATAGAAGTGGAAATCTTTTACACCTTCGCGACTTAGTACACGAACCATATCAATAGCTTGGCTTGCACCTACAAGTTGGCGAGTCACAGGATCATCATCCAAACCTTCAAACTGTTTGCTCATCCATCCTGGCACTTTAACGTTATTCTGCGCCGCAAAGCGTGAGGCTTGCTTAAAGTTCGAAACTGGCAAAATACCCGGTACGATTTCTACATCGATTCCCGCCGCAACACAGCGGTCACGAAAACGCAGATAAGATTCCACATCAAAGAAGAACTGAGTAATGGCACGGTTTGCACCAGCATCCACTTTACGTTTTAGGTTTAGCAGATCCGATTGAGCACTTTTTGCTTCTGGATGCACTTCTGGAAAAGCCGCCACAGAAATATCAAAATCGTGACGAGATTTTAGTAGCTCAACCAAGTCCGAAGCATACATATCTGGAGCACCGCCACCAGGTGGGATGTCACCACGCAGCGCAACGATATTTTCGATGCCGTTATTCCAGTAACCATCAGCAATCACAAACAACTCTGAAC
>NZ_JAWOQN010000404.1:0-759 GCF_033337395.1 Vibrio sp. YT-19(2023)
AGGCAAAAACGTAATGCAACCAATTGGTTGGGATGCGTTCGGTCTACCAGCAGAAAACGCAGCGGTGAAAAACAACACAGCTCCTGCGCCATGGACTTACGAAAACATCGAATACATGAAAAACCAGCTTAAATTGCTAGGTTTTGGCTAAGACTGGAATCGTGAATTCGCAACTTGTACGCCTGAGTACTACCGTTGGGAACAAGAGTTCTTCACTAAGCTTTACGAAAAAGGCCTAGTTTACAAGAAGACGTCTTCTGTTAACTGGTGTCCAAATGACCAAACCGTTCTTGCAAACGAACAGGTTGAAGACGGCTGCTGCTGGCGTTGTGACACTCCAGTAGAGCAAAAAGAGATCCCTCAGTGGTTCATCAAGATCACAGAATACGCGCAAGAGCTACTTGACGATCTAGACAAACTTGAAGGTTGGCCAGAAATGGTTAAGACCATGCAACGCAACTGGATTGGTCGCTCTGAAGGTGTGGAACTGAAGTTTGAAGGGAAAGGTCAACAAGACCTAGAAGTTTACACAACGCGTCCAGACACACTAATGGGTGTGACTTACGTTGGTATCGCAGCGGGTCACCCTCTAGCAACGCTAGCTGCAGAGAACAACCCAGAGCTTGCTGCATTCATCGAAGAATGTAAGAACACCAAAGTTGCTGAAGCTGAACTGGCGACAATGGAGAAGAAAGGTATGGCAACTGGCCTTACTGCTATTCATCCATTGAACGGTCGTGAAGTACCAGTTTACGTCGC
>NZ_JAWOQN010000405.1:0-758 GCF_033337395.1 Vibrio sp. YT-19(2023)
AAATAGAGCCCTTTGGGGGAAAGGGCTCTTAGGGGGAGGAGCTTAAGGTTTAAGCTTTCACAAGAGTCGCTGCGTTACGCATCGCTTCTTTCGTTGAACACTCAACAACGTTTGCTTTTGCAAAGCGCTGAGCGTCTTTTACTTGGATATCGTGAGCTAGAATAACCAGCTTCGCGTTTGCTACATCTAGGTCAGTGATGCGGTTCTGGATACCGTTTTGACCTTGAGTTTCTACTTTGATTTTCAGACCTGCTGCTGCACCTGCTTTCTCTAGTGCTTTCGCTGCCATGAATGTGTGTGCTACGCCAGATGGGCAACATGTTACTGCTACGATGTCATACTCGCCTTCACCTGCTGCTGGAGCCGCTTGAGCTTGTGCAGGTGCTGCTTCTGCGATTTCGTCTTCTGCTTCTTCTTCAGCAACTGGTTTCCAGAAGCCAACGATAACTGCTGTTGTTAGTGAGCCTAGTGCGATACCTACAACGTACATTGGGATGTTGCTTGATACAGGTGCTGTGATTAGACCGCCCCATGGTGCGTGTAGTAGTACGTCTGTTAGGAAGCCGAACACACAGCCGACGATACCACCAGCAACGATTGAAGGAAGAACGCGTACTGGGTCGTTTGCTGCGAATGGGATAGCACCTTCAGAGATACCGATAGAACCCATGATTGCTGCTGCTTTACCTGCTTCTTGCTCTTGCTTAGTGAACTTCTTCTTGAATAGGAATGTTGCTAGTGCCATACCTAGAGGAGGC
>NZ_JAWOQN010000406.1:0-755 GCF_033337395.1 Vibrio sp. YT-19(2023)
TGTTTTTAGGGCCATTGACCAAAATATCTGAAATGGTTGGATCTTCAAGCAGTGGCTCAAGCGGCCCAAGACCAAACACTTCGTCTTCGATTTGGTGGATCACGCGGTTGCGCGCTTCTGAACTTAAAGGATGCGTTTGGTCTTCGGCGATCAACTGAATCACCGCTTCCCTTAACTCTTCTTTCGCGCGATCTTCTTGCAGATGTGATAACAAGCCAAGGTCTAAAGTATCCAGCAATTTCTTATGGTAGTAGTGCTTGATAGCCAGATCTTGCTCAAGTTGTTTTTTCTGCTCTTCAATCGCTTTCAGTTTCGCTTCAACCGGCGTTAGTGGTTTGTTTTCACTGACGTAATCTTCGTCTTCTGCTTTCGCAGCAAGATCGACCTTGACGACTTTCGATTCTTTTTCTTCATCTACGGAATTGAATGAACTCCCGACGCCTTTCCGTTTGAAAAACATAACTCCCCCTTACTAAGAAAAGAATTTCTTAATCCAACTTTGGTGCTCTTGTGTTGGGCTTTCTAATAAGTGCGATATTTCCGCTAACGAAGCTTTTAAAGCACTATTTTTCTTAGATTGAACAATTGGGTTACCTAAATTGGCGCTCTCTATCGCAATAGCAAAATTATTTGGAACTAAATGTATCGCATGGCCACCAACTGCGTTTTCAATATCTTTTAAGGATATTGTTGATTTCTTTTCAAAACGATTAACTATGAGTTCAACCTGATGATTACTTAAACCATAGTCTAAT
>NZ_JAWOQN010000407.1:0-755 GCF_033337395.1 Vibrio sp. YT-19(2023)
CGCAAAGAGGCGACAACTGCAACAACGGAAGAAAATGCTGCTGTTGACACCACAGGAATGAATGTTCTTCTGAGTGCAACAACACCAACTGAAACACCAGACCTTGCAGCGCAAGCGCAAACCTTGACGCAAGGCATGCTAAACATGGCTGAGAAATCGGTTGCGTCGTTCAACAAAGTCAATCCGTTGGAAGTAAAAGGTGAAGCAAAAACAACAAGCCCAGCGCAAGCTAATGCCTTGTTAAACACATCACCGCAACAGCAAGATATTCAAACTAGCCAAACGGCTTCTGCGAATGCACGCGTGAATAACTCTGCCGTAGACTTTCAAGCATTGTTGAACCAACCAGCGCAAGGGCAAGCACCGACTGCACCACTGAACGTTCAAACTTCTGCTCCGTCCGCTCAAGCAGTGAGTGCTGCGACAGTGGCTCATGCTCATACGCAAGGCTCAGAGTGGGCAGCAGTGAAAGTGGACACAAGTGCAGGCAAATGGGGCGAGCAGATGATGCAAGTGCTGCATGACCGAGTCACCTTGCAAGCACAGCAAAGTGTTCAGGAAGCGAAAATACGTCTCGATCCGCCCGATCTAGGCAAACTGGATTTACTCGTTCGTGTTGAGGGCGATCGATTGAGCGTACAGATCAACGCAAACACGGCGGCAACACGTGAAGCCTTGATGCAAGTATCGGAACGCTTACGCACTGAACTACAAGAACAAAACTTCGTCCATGTTGATGTCAATGTAGGTGCCGA
>NZ_JAWOQN010000408.1:0-754 GCF_033337395.1 Vibrio sp. YT-19(2023)
CCGGGTGACAACTACGTTTCTGTACTGCCTCTTCCTTGGATAATGGAGCAGGTGTATGTGGTTGGTCAGGCGTTGATTTCGCGTCAAATCGTCAACTTTGTTGAAGAGCAAGAAACCATGATGTCGGACTTACGCGAGATTGGCCCGAACTTTGTGCTGCTTGCACCGCGCGTGTGGGAAAACATTGTGGCTGATGTGTCTGCACGAATGATGGACTCCACACCGTTCAAGCAGAAGATGTACAAACTCGGTATGAGCTTAGCGAACAAAGCGCTGGATCAAGGCAAACGCTCTAAGCTGGCGGAATGGATTCTTCTGCGCGCTCTACGCGACCGTTTAGGTTTCTCGAATCTGTCTTCTGCGGCTACCGGTGGTGCGGCAATGGGGCCAGATACTTTCCGTTACCTACAAGCGATCGGTGTGCCACTCAAACAGCTTTATGGCCAGACCGAAATGTGTGGCGCGTACACTGTACACCAAGCCGATGACGTGGATTACGATTCAGTTGGTGTCGCATTTGACAATGCGGACGTGAAAGTCATCAACCCAGACAGCAATGGGGTGGGTGAGATCATCGCGAAAAGTACCGGCATGTTTACCGGCTATCTCAATAACCAAGCGGCGTACGATGAAGATGTTCAAGATGGTTGGATGCACACAGGCGATGCGGGCTACTTTAAAGATTCTGGCCACTTAGTCGTTATCGACCGTTTGAAAGATATGTCGGAAACTAGCCACGGCGACCGTTACTCTC